>DATMNS010000083.1:0-26286 GCA_035568735.1 Chthoniobacterales bacterium
CGAAGAGATGGGCTTCGCCCTGCGCCAGAGAGCTGAGCGGATCGGTCACGAGCCGGCCCGCGTAGCGGAGTTGTGGGTTGATCGTGCCATCGGAGGCGCTGAAACCGATGGCGAGATTGCCCTGGCCATCCATCGCCGCGCTGCCCATCCAGCGCGAAGTAGTGTCCGGCTGATAGGTGCTTTCCTGGAAGACTGTAACCGGCCCGGCAGTCACGCCGCGAAGCTCAAACCATCGGATGCCCGCAGCGCCGCCCGCGTTCACCGTGAAGTTGCCAACCAACGATTCGTGATCGCCAAAGTTGCGATAGGCCAGCCGGAACATTAACCGGTCGCCGATGCCATCGAGCTTGTCCGATGAAGTCACACCTAACTCCGGCACGCAGGAGCGCGTGGCCGGACAGAGCTGGGTAAAGCCGGCCGCGGCGGGAGTGTTGAAGCTGGTGAAGGTCGCATTCGCCGGGGTAGTGAAGTCGACATGGAAATGATAGGTGGGGTAACTACCGCCGCCGGGAAAGCCGACGAAGGTGTTCGGCGCGCCGGCGGGCGGCGGAGTAAACCCATCGAGGTTGGCCGGCAGGAAGGGCGCGACGGAGCCACCAAGTGGGCCGCCCGGGCTGATGAACGTGGCCGGCGCGCCAGTCAGCATCGCTGTCCGGTCGAACGCGAAGGGTTGCGGACCAAGATAGGCCGTCCCTGCGGGATTGAACACATTCATGCTCATGTAGTAAGCGTCGGGCCAGACCGAGAGGTGCGGATAATCGAAGAAGTTCGAGCCAAGGTGAAACCCATAACGACTATAGGTGCCGGTGGCATCGCCCGAGGTGGAGACCGCGACGCATTCATCGGTGAGCGGAATGCCGCCGGTCGCGCTCGCAAACTGGCTGATGACCCAGCGATCGGCCAGTTGATCGTAAAGGACGACTGGGTCGCCGAAACCGCCCGTCTCGCAAGCACCGCCGAAGCCGCTCCAAAGCGAGACGATGCTATTCGGCCCGAGGACGGAGTTGCCCGTGGCCTTGTCGAAGACCTGGTAACCTTCGTTCACCATCTGGACATATTGCGTCAGGCCGACGGCGCCGTTCGGGTCAGGCGGCGCGCAACTGCAACTTACACCCGGGAAAGCGATGCCGTCGAAACCAAGGATGGGCGCGGGAATGCTGGGCGCGAGGAAGCGCAGGATTGAACCCTTATCGATAACCGGGTCAGGGCGATCGACATGAGAGTTCGGTATCTTCGGGTTTTCGGCGGCCTCGCGGTCCTGGTGCCGCTCAGGGCTATCGGTGGCGGCCATCTCGCGCAACGGAGGCGAGACGTCATTATGATAGGAAGGCGTGGCGCGCATCCGCGGTGGGCCATGCGCCAGGACCGCCGTCACGGACAACACGGCGCCCCCGCAGAAAGCGAGGAGACGCGCGCTCAAGACTGAGATTGGCCTGGACTTCACATCCGTCGTCGATTGCCCCAACGACAGCCGGTTTGAAAGCAGGGCCCGTTCCGCGATCGCCGCAGCGGGCCGCGTTTGCTCGACGAGAGCGATCGCCTCGCCTGGCTCGGTCTCCGGGTTTCTCCCGAATCTAGAAAACGCCGTTGGGCGTCTTCTTCGGCGAGAGGTAGTAAATCATGAGCCCAAGCGCGGCCGTCGCCAGCCCCCAGAGCGACGGCTCGCGCGTCGAGGGATCTTCCAGCAGGTGCCAGAGCATCCAGCCGCTGACCGCGAGAAAGATCGCCGGCGTCACCGGATAACCCCAGGTGCGATACGGCCGCGGCAGCGCGGGACGCCGCCAGCGCAGGACGAAGACCCCGAGGACGGTGAGGGCGGAGAAAAGCGTGAGGCTAAATTGGACGTAGTTCACGACTTTTTGAAACGTTGTGACCAGAATCAGCAGATTCACAATCGCGAATTGCACCAGCGTCGCGCGGATCGGAAGACCGCGCCCGTTGCGCCGGGACAGCCACGATAACGCGCTTAGATCTTCCCCCATGGTCATCATCACGCGCGGCCCGATCCACATCATGGCGCTGACCGTCGAAACCAGGCCGAGCGCGATAAAAACGGCCATCATCTTGCCGCCATCCGTGCCAAAAATATGCAGGCCCGCGATCAACCCGACCTCTTGTTTCCCCGCCATTTCCGCGGCCGGAGTGGTGCGCAGAAAGACGGCGTTGATTCCGAGATAGAGCGCCGTGACCAAAAGCGTGCCGAGCCCGAGCGAGAGCGGAATGGTGCGCGTCGGATTACGCACTTCGCCTACGATATAGGTCGAGGCGTTCCAACCCGAGTAGGCATACATCACCCAGTAAAGGCTGATCGCGAACGGCGGACTCAAGAGCAACGCGCGGTCTGTCTTGACCGGCAGGAACGAGATCGGCTGCGAACCCCTGACGTAGAATCCGGCGGCGATGATCACCAAAATCAGCGCCACTTTCAAAAGGGTGGAGATGTTTTGAAATCCACTTCCCAGCTTCAAATCCCAGAGCAAAACCAGGGTCGTGATCCAGACTACCGCGAGCGACAAGAAGAGCGGATTCGTGCCCGGCACGACGCCCGAGATGTAAGTCCCGAACGGAATCGCCGCGATCGCCACCGGGGCAGCAAAACCCACCGTGGCGGAGATCCAGCCCGCCACAAAGCCGATCGACGGATGATAAATTTCGCGCAGAAAATGATACTCGCCGCCGGAGCGCGGGAGGGCGGCGCCCAGCTCCGCATAGGAGAGGGCGCCGCAGAGCGCGCAAATGCCGCCCACTGTCCAAAGCGCCATAATGGCAAAGCCAGTCGGCAAACCCCCGACCTGGAAGCCGAGGCTGGTGAAAATACCGGTGCCCACCATGTTGGCCACGACGATGCAGCTCGCGGTGAGCAGCGAGATCGTTCTCGGGCCGTGAGCAGGAGAGCCGGGTTGCACCGGCGATGATCTAGCGGTGGCGCCTGCTGGGTTCAAACGCGAAGTCGCGACGTGCTGAAGCGGCTACTCTTCCGGCCAGACAAAAGGGCTGCGGAAAAGACCGCAGCCCTTCGGCACCGCTGGCTTTGCCTAACGAATTATTCCGATCCGGAATCGTGTAGGGTCTCCAGCGCGTCGAGTTTCTTTTGCTGGTCGGCCGTGAGCAGCGGGCGGATCTGCGTGTGCAGTTGCTTGATGATCGGCGCGGCCTGGGCGCGCGCCTGTTGATGGATGGCTTCCAGCTGGGGCTGGAGTTGCTTGATGATCGGCGCGGCCTGGGCGTGCGCCTGTTGATGGATGGCTTCCAGCTGGGGCTGGACGGCGGCGACCATCGTTTGCACCTGGGCCTTTTGCGCGTCGGTCAGGTTGAGCGCGTGGCTCAACATCGCAGTCATATCCGGCGGTCCGTGGTGATGCCAGGCTGGGGCGCAGTCTGGCGTTTGGGCGCCGGCAAATTGCCCGAAGGCAAGCACGGCCGCGCTGCTGAGGGTAAAGAGAATCAGTTTCTTCGATTTCATGTTTTTTGTTGGTTGTTAGTTTTTTGTCTGCAACAGCGCTCGCTGTTCGATTCTACAGACACGACGAACCCCGGCTGGGTTACAACATCTTCCGTGAAGAGTTCGCGAAAGCGCCGCGCCCTTGTAACCTCTTCGTGCCAGACGTGTCTTCAGTTTGATGTGGACCCGCTGCGCGATCGCCCATGCCGGATGAAAAATTCGATGAGCAGGCATGCCTTCGTCGGGTCGCAGAGGGGGACGAGCACGCCGCGCGCGAGCTTTTGCGACACTTTCATCCCTTCGTCCTCAAGCTGGCCCGCTCGCATCTTCCACGACGGATCAGCGAGGAGGACCTCACCCAGATGATCTTCATTCGGATTTTTCAAAACCTCGACAGTTACAGCGGGAAAGTGCCACTCGAGCACTGGATCTCGCGGGTCGCAGTCAACACCTGTCTAAATGAATTGCGCGCCGAAAAGCGACGACCCGAATGGCGGATGGCCGATTTCGACGAGGAAACGTCCGCCGCGATCGAACGTCTCGCGGCCATCGAGACGGACCTCGCCTCGCCCGACGATGCCCGGCGGGCGAAGGAACTTCTCGCCCAGATGCTTGCCCAACTTTCGCCCGAAGATCGTCTCCTCATCACGCTCCTGCATCTCGAGGAACGATCGGTCGAGGAAATCCATGCCTTGACCGGATGGAGCCGACCTGCGATCAAGGTCCGCGCTTTTCGAGCTCGCGCGAAGATGAAGAAAATGCTCCAGCAAACAGCCAACCGGGAAATGATTTTCAATTAATGGACGCCCACCAGCTTCTCATTCGCATCTTCTCCCTTGCGCGGCGCGTCCCGGACGTGCCGCCTAACGAAATGCCGTTCGGCCAGGAGACGGCTGTGCTCGCGCACTGGCGGGAAGCGTCCGCGCGGCGGGCGGCCGGCGCGGCTTTACTGCGCGGTCTGCGCTGGGCCGCGCTCACCGCATGTGCCGTCGCGGTCCTGGCCGCGATGCTGGCAAAAGACGAGCTCGTCGCGTTTCAGAATCGCTTCGACCCAGAAACTCGGGTCGCCGATTCGGCGATCGTCGACGGCTACGGTCATGAGTAAGGCGCGCTCGGGCAGAGTTATCCTTTATGCTTTGCTCATCTTCCTTGCCGGCGCGGTCACCGGAGTGCTCGTCGCGCCGATGGTCGGACGCAGCTTCATACGACCGCCGCAAGCGAAAGACATGTCCCACCACATGCTCGAGTACCTGCAATCGGGCTTGAACTTGACCGCTCAGCAAACGGCCCAGATCAAGCCTTTAATCGAAAAAACGGGCGCTGACATGGAAGTCATTCACCACGAAACGATGAAACGCGTCCTTGCGCGCCTCGCGCAGACCCACGCCCAGATTTCAGTGCTCCTGACGCCCGAACAGCAGGCAAAGTTTTTGCAGATGCAAGCAGAACACCGGAAACAAATGCGACACGATCATCCGTTTCTTTCGCCGCCGGGACCGCCGCCACCGCCACCGTCGGGACCATAGGGCAGCAATTCATACCGACCGGCAAAGACGGACCACGTCAACCAACCGGCGACGGGTCGGGCGAGCCAGGATCACAGATTCGGCGCCCCGACCCATCTTGGCGCCACTGTTTTCTCGATTTTTCTTTGAAGGATCGGCGAGACTGCCCGTCGAATTATTTCACATGAAAAAACTGTTCATCTTGTCGCTTGGAGTCGCCGCGAGCATGGGGGCATGCGCTCCCTATGCCTACCCTCCGCCCCCGCCTGGCCCGCCCGGCCCGGTCGTAGGTGGAGTCACGGTCGCCGTCGGGGATCAGCCCTACTACGTTCGTGGACCCTACTACATTGAGCATGGCCGCCGCTGGGTCTGGGTGTCCGGGCATTGGGGGCATCGCCATGGTCGGCAGGTCTGGATCCACGGCCACTATCGGGTGCGGGGTTAACCCGACCTGACTCCCGGTTCTCAGCCCGCCTCAGCCTGCAAGAGAGCGGCGGAGGGATTCCCAAAGTTTCGGGCGAGATACGACTGCAAACGCGGCGCGTTAAAGTCCGCCGCGCGGTAGCCGACGTAGCCATCCGGCCTAACGAGCGCCACCCCGCCCTCGAACAGGCCGTAGGCGCCATGGGCGAGACCGCTCAGGTCATGTAACTCCGCCTCCGCGCCGGTTCGCGCGCGAGCGATCCGGTAGCTGTCGATCGTCCCTTCCGGCATCGTCACGAGCACGCTACGCAGTTGCTCGGCCGGGGCCGCGCTCGTCGGCGTCGCGCCAAGAAAGATGAGCAGGACGTGGCGCGGTTCGCGGAAGAGGTCGAACAGCCGGCGCGCCTGATTGTTTTCATCGCGCAGGTCGGCATCGGGCGCGCGGTCGCCGGCTTTCAACCGGCCCGCACCATAGTTTTCCACGATCGGGCTGGTCCGATAGCTCACGTTCAACTCGGCCAGCCGGTCGGCGATTTTTTCTTCCACAAAGTCGATCCCGCTCACCATCGGAAGGAGAAAATCGCGCACGCTTTGCGCGACCGAATTGCGCATCGTCGCCAGGCGCGTGATGCGGTCTGTCAGATTCAATACGCCGCTCGCGACGGGTTCGCGCTCGACATGATAGCTCGCGAGCAATTGCGGACCGGCGATTCCCCGGACGACGAGGGCAAGTTTCCAGCCGAGATTGAACGCGTCCTGAATCCCGGTGTTCATCCCCTGCCCGCCCGCCGGGCTGTGAATGTGGGCGGCGTCACCCGCGAGGAAGACGCGCATCTGTCGAAACTGCCGCACCTTTCGATGCGAGATGTGGAAACGCGACAGCCAAACCGGATCGTGCGCGCGAAAGCTCGCGTCGGCACGCTGATCAATCAGTTCCTGAACGTCCGCGAGACTTAAGTCCGGCAAGGTCTGGCCCCGCGTTTCCGGCGGAATGTTGGCGATGATGCGGCAGCGGTTTTGCTCGAAAAAGATGACCCCGAGCACGCCATCGTTGCCGAGATAAAGGTGCACCCGGTCACAGGTCAGCGGCGAGTCGAGATGCACATCGGCAAGGATAAAACTTTCGTCGTATTGCGCGCCCTCGAAATGCATCCCGAGGCTATGCCGCGTGGTGCTGTGCGCGCCGTCACAACCGATCAGCCACGGCGTTTCCATTTCCTCCTCGCGACCATCGGCATGTCGCAACTTCGCCCGCACGGCGTCGCTCGTTTGGGTCAAGCCGGTCAGCTCGACATTGCGTTCCACCTCCACTCCGCGGCTCGCGAGCTGTTCGGTCAGCAAGCGTTCCGTCTCCGATTGTGGAACGCCGAGCGCGAAGGGAAACGGGGAAGCGACCGAGGTCAGTTCGATCTGTGCGATCTGTTCGGCGCGATGATGGAGCGAGAGCCCGTGGATGCGGTGCCCGCGTTCGAGAAAACGATCGACGATTCCCATCGTCGCGAAGGCCTCGAGCGTGCGCGGGAAAATCGCCAGTGCCCTGGACGTTTGCGAAGGCTGCGGAGCGCGCTCGATGATCCGGCAGCGCACTCCGTGACGCGCGAGTTCGTTAGCCATCGTCAGGCCAACCGGTCCCGCGCCGACAATGAGCAGCGTGGAAGATTCAGCTGTCATTGGAGAACATATCACATCGCGCCGGCGGGCCGCGCCCGCCGCTCACCACGGCCACTTCTTCGGCAACTTCTGCTTCAGGGTCTCGACCGAGGCGAAGAGATCACCCATCTTCCCGGCGCGGGCGACGGTCTCGTCGCAGCGGAAAACGAGCAGCTTCGCTTTCTTCGTCCGGGCGCATTCTTCCACCTCTTTCCACGATACCGGGGTGGAGGCGGTCGGCTTGTCCCGGGCGCGGAGCGAATAAACGCAGATCGTCGTCTTGTGTTCGTCGTTCTGGCTCCAATCGACGAAGATTTTTCCCGGGCGGAGCGCTTTCGACATTCTGGAAACGACCAGGTCGGGATGCTCGCGCTCCAGATGCTCCGCGATCGCATGCGATAACTCCTTGGTTTGTTCGTAGCTGACCGCGGTGTTCAGCGGAACGTAAACCTGGAGCCCCTTTGAGCCGGACGTTTTCGCCCAGCTTTCCAGTTTCATGCCCTGCAGAATTTCCCGTAGCCAGAGCCCAACCTGGCAGCACTGCATGATGTCCGCGGGCGCGCCGGGATCGAGATCGAAGACCATCATCGTGGGGCGCGCCAGAGCCTTTTTGCGGGAGAGCGAAGTGTGCAGCTCGATGTCGGCGAGATTCGCCGCCCAGACGAGCGTGGGCAGATCCTGCGCGAGGCAAAAATCGATGTTGCGCTCATTGGATTCACTCCAGACCCGGGCGGTCTGCACCCACTTCGGCCGGTGACTCGGGCAATTTTTCTCGTAGAAAAATTCACCTTCGACGCCATCCGGATAGCGCTTCATGGTCAGCGGCCGGTCCTTGAGATGCGGCAGAAGCACGGGGGCGATCTGGATGTAGTAGTTGATCAGCTCCCCCTTGGTGAAGCCGTCCTTCGGGTAAAGGACCTTGTCGAGATTCGAAACCTCCAAGGTCCGGTCTTCGACGACCAGTTGCGCTTTCTTGCTCATTGTTAACCACGGATTACACGGATTTCACGAATGGGAAAGACGGCATTACCGCCTCCACTCTGAGCCGTGTCATCGTGTTATCCGCGGTTAAGAAAAAAACCTTTCCGGCGAGAGCATGGGCTGCGGCTGGCAGATGCGGCCGACACAATGTTCCCAAGTCTCATGCCCACTTAAGATCAGGATTTCCACCCGCAGAAAATAGATCGGTACTTCCGGCGCCGCGAGCCGCGGGAAACGGACGGCGTCTTTTTCCGTCGTCACGATCATGTCCACGTCGCGCCGGAGGCAGCGATTGATAAAACTCTGCAACTCCGGTTCGCTATAACGGTGGTGATCGGTGAAGCGCTTGGCCAGCTCGAGCCGCGCGCCGAGTTTGCGCAGGCCATCCTCAAAGCTTTCCGGCGCGGCGATGCCACAGAAGGAACCGATGTAGGTGTCAGTCAGGCGGCCGAGCGGAAGTTGTTCGCCGGTGTAGACGTCCTGCAAGTAAAGCGGCTGGTGAGCGCACTCGATGATCTCGGCGGTGCGATTGTAACGCCGGATGCGCGCGATCAACTCGTCGTTAGGCTCGCCCGTACTCTTGGTGATGAAGATGTAACTGGCGCGCCGCAGATTGCGCGGCGGCTCCCGCAAAGTGCCCCGCGGAAGGAGAAACTCGTTCCCGAACGGCGCCTGGCGATCGATCAGGACGATGTCGAGCCGATGCTTGAGGTGGAGATACTGCAGGCCGTCGTCGAGCAGGAGCGTATCGGCTTTCATCTCCCGAATCGCGTGCAGTCCGCTCTTCACCCGGTCCTTGTCCACGAGCACGATCACGTCCTTCAAGTTGCTCGCCAGCATGTAAGGCTCGTCGCCTGCGGTCAGTGAATCGAGCAGGAGCAATTGTCCGTCTGAGACAACCCGCGGCGGATCGGGCGCAACGCCGCGAAGCCGGTCGAGCAAACTGCGCTTGGAGGGTTTCGCGACGCTTTTGTAGCCGCGGCTCAGGATGGCGACGCGGCGTCCCCCGGCCTGCAGCGCGCGCGCAAATTTTTCCACGATCGGCGTCTTGCCGGTCCCGCCGACGGTCAGGTTGCCGATGCTGATGACGAGACAACCGAGCGCCCGCTCGCGGAAGATACGCTTGCGATAGAGGAAGAGGCGCAACTGTACAATGCGCGCATAAAGCAGGGAGAGGACGTAGAGCAGAGAGCGCAGGAGCGCCGCGCGGGCGCCGTGTTGACGCCCGAGAATGACGTCGATCGCGAACTGTTCGAGATTTTCAAGCCAGCGGTGCATCGGGAGTCAGGAGGAAACAACCAGCCGTACGCCCTCGTTGTCCGCAGTGGTGACGCGGGTTGCGGCCTCGCGCAAGCCGGACGCCTCCCGCATTGCCGCGGCGACCTCGTCGGGCGCGCGCAGCGTCAGGCAGGCGATGGTCGAGCCGGACCCGCTCAGAAAACCGCCGAGCGCGCCGGCCTTCTCCGCCGCCGCGACCACGGGCTCGAGGAAGGGAACAAACTTTGCTCGGAAAGGCTGGTGGAAATGATCGCGCAACGCCCCGCGCAAAGCTTCGTAGTTGCCGCTCGCCATCGCGGCGGTGATGACACAGGCGTTGGCGCACGATTCCACCGCATCGGCGCGATTGATTTCGTCAGGCAAGACGGCGCGCGCCTCTTTTGTTTCAACCTCGAAGTCCGGAATCAGGAGCACAAAGTGAAGCCGCGGGTCGACCGGAAATTTCTGGTGCCGATTGTGGCGCGCGACGGTGAAGCCGCCGAATTCGGCCGGCGCCGCGTTATCGGGGTGCCCTTCGAGCTCGGCGCAGAGACCAAAAATCTGCGCGCGCGGCAACGGGCGATCGAGCATGGCGTTCAAGCCGTGGAGCACGCCAAGCCGCACCGTGACGCTGCTCCCGAGGCCGCGTGCCCGCGGCACCTCGCCCGTAATGGCGCACGAAAAATGGAAGGGCGCGCGCTGCACGGCATCGAAGAATTTACGCGCCGCCTGTCGCACCATCCCGTCGCCGGCGGGCGGGCTGGCCGGCGCGATGGTGACGAAGTTATAAAGTTGCAAAGCGACCCCGAGGCAATCGAAGCCGGGCCCGAGATTGGAGGTGGTGGCGGGAACGCGCACCGTGATCTGTTGCTTTTTCAAATGAAAACGGCCCAGGATGCACTCGGAAGAGGCATGGCCGCTCAGATTCTAACGCGGGTCGTTCCCGCGGCAACATTGCCGCCCGGACGCCGATGAACAACTGGATCGATTTCGGGTTGGTGCGGGATTTTGCCGCAGAGAAAACCGAGGCCTACCGGCTTTGCAGCAAGCCCGATGCCTGGGTGGAACGCTTCGGTCCCGATGCGCTGGTTTCCTACCGAACCGAAGCCGCGCGCGAGCAAATCCTGCACGAACTGGATGAGTGGGCGCTGCTCGCGAATCAAAAATTCGAACGCGTTTTCGGGCGCTATCTCCCACGGCAAAATTCGGAGCGCAATGCGCCGCAATTGATTTCCGGCGACGCGAGCGTCCCGCTGCAACGCCACGTGCTCGAACGCAACGTTTGTTACGCGCTGGATTTCGGCGCCGGTCATTCTGCCGGGTTGTTTCTTGACCAGCGGGAGAATCGCCAGTTCGTGCGGCGCGCCGCGCCGCGCCGTTTGCTCAATTGTTTCGCCTACACCTGCTCATTTTCTGTGATGGCGGCGCTGGCGGGCGGCGAGACCCTGAGCGTCGATCTCTCGCGGAAATCACTCGACCGGGGCCGGGATAATTTCATCCTCAACAAACTGGCGACCGACCGTCATCGCTTCCTCGTTGGCGACGTCCTCACCGTCCTCCCGCGCCTGGCGCGCAAAGGGGAATGTTTCGACACGATCATTCTCGATCCGCCCACCTTTTCGCGCTCGCACACGGGCAAAGCGTGGCAGGTCGAGCACGACTTCGAGAAGCTACTCCTCGCCGCGCTCGAAGTGGCGGAGCGCGATGCGAAGATTTTGCTTTCGACCAACTGCTCCCGACTAACCGAGCGCGCGCTGGAGGTGATGGGCCGCTTTTGCCTCAAAACCACCCGGCGCGCCGGGAGTTTCCTGGCCCCGGTTGCTCTTCCGGATTTCCCACCCGGGGCGGGGGCGCGCTCGCTTTGGATGATCTTGCGTTAAGCGAAGAGAGGCGAAGAATCGCCGCGGCCGGGAAATGGTCGAGTGCTTTCAAAAACAACGCGTTCCCGGACAATTTCTTGAGCGCAAAATGGTTTCGTTATGCGAAGATAAGGTCATATGGATAGCGAACAAATGACGGGCGCGACCAGCGACCTGGCGGAGCGCGGGCTGCGCTACACCAGGGAGCAGTGGGAGGAAATCGTCGCGCAGACGGAGGATTACGTCCGTGCCAACCCGACGCGGTCGCTTCTCTACGGGGTGGCTGCCGGATTCATCATCGATCGGTTGCCTATCTGCCGGATCTTCGGGGCTTTCGTGCGTCTGCTCCTGATGGCCTTCAAACCGGCCATCCTGGTCTACGGCGCGATCAAGCTTTACGAGGCGGTGAAGGCCGAAGATTAGTCGTTAGGCGAAAAAGGGCGGCGCCGCGGAGAGTCGCCTAGCTCTCGAGAGTGAAACCGACTTTGATCGTCACCTGCCAGTGATCGATCTTGTTCTTCTCGACATAGCCGCGCGTTTCCACCACCTCAAACCAACGCATATTCCGGATCGTTTTGCCGGCCCGGGAAAGCGCATTCTGCACCGCGGCCTCGATGCTTTTCGGCGACGAACCGACCAGCTCCAGCTTCTTGTAAACATGATCGCTCATCCCGGAAAGTCGGGGCGGGAGGGAGAGAACTCAAACACAAAACGGCCTGGGCGCCGAGTGCGCGCCAAGAACTTTGCGTTGAGCGGTTCCGAGGCGCTTGTTAGCGTGCCTTGCTCCCATGGAAAAAAACATCGAGTCCCACCTCAAGGAAACGCGCGTCTTCAAACCAGCGCGCGCCTTCGCCAAAAATGCGCGCGTCGGCAGTCTCGAGGACTATCGCCGGATGTATCGGGAATCGATTCGCCAACCCGAAAAATTCTGGGCGCGCGAAGCGCGCGAGCTGCGCTGGCAGAAGCCGTGGAAGAAAGTCCTGGAGTGGAAGGCGCCTTTCGCCAAATGGTTCGTCGGCGGAAAACTGAACGTGGCGGAAAACTGCCTCGATCGTCATCTGCAAGGCCCGCGCCGGAACAAGGCCGCCATCATCTGGGAAGGAGAGCCCGGCGACAAACGCATCCTGACTTACCAGCAGTTGCATCGCGAAGTCTGCCGCTTCGCCAACGTCCTGAAGCGCAACAAAATTCGCAAAGGCGATCGCGTCATCATCTACCTGCCGGCGATTCCGGAGGCGGCGATCGCGATGCTCGGCTGCGCGCGGATCGGCGCCGTCCATTCGGTTGTCTTCGGCGGTTTCAGCGCGGATAGCATTCGCGACCGCATCGCCGATTGCGGCGCGACCGCAGTCATCACCGCGGATGGCGGTTTTCGGCGCGGCGCGATCGTCCCGCTCAAACACAACGTCGATGAAGCGCTCGCAGGGGGGACGACGATCAAACGCGTGATTGTTTTCCGGCGCGCCGGCAACGAGATCCACATCGAGGAAGGTCGCGACGTCTGGTGGCATCGCGAGTTGGAATATGTCGACGCGCACTGCCCGGCCGTCCCTCTCGAGAGCGAGCATCCGCTCTACATTCTCTACACCAGCGGTTCGACCGGCAAACCGAAGGGCATCCTGCATACGACCGGCGGCTATCTCGTCGGCATTTATTCCTCCACGAAATACGTCTTCGATCTGCGCGAAGACGACATCTACTGGTGCACCGCGGATATCGGCTGGGTCACCGGTCACAGCTACGTTGTCTACGGTCCGCTCGCCGCGGGCGCGACCACCGTGATGTATGAAGGCGCACCCAACTGGCCGGAGCCGGATCGCTTCTGGCGCATCATCGAGGAATACGCGGTCAGCATCCTTTACACGGCGCCGACTGCCATCCGCGCCTTCATTCGTTGGGGCGACCAGTGGTTGAAGAAACATGATCTCTCCTCGCTGCGATTGTTAGGCACGGTCGGCGAGCCGATCAATCCCGAGGCCTGGATGTGGTACCACGAGAAAATCGGCGGCGGCCGCTGTCCGATCGTCGACACCTGGTGGCAGACCGAGACGGGCGCGATCATGATCACGCCGCTGCCGGGCGCGATCCCGACCAAGCCGGGCAGCGCCACGCTCCCATTTTTCGGGGTCGACCCCGTGGTCGTCGATCAGCGTGGCCGGGAAGTCGGGCCGAACGTGGGCGGCAAATTGATCGTTAGGCGTCCTTGGCCCGCCATGCTGCGCACCATTTATGGCGATAGGGCACGATACCAAAAACAATACTGGAGCGAGTTCCGAGGCAACTACCTCACCGGGGATGGCGCGCGCCGCGACCGGGATGGTTACTTCTGGATCGTCGGCCGCATCGACGACGTCCTGAATGTCGCTGGCCACCGGCTCGGCACCTCGGAAATCGAAAGCGCGCTGGTCAGCCACGCGAAAGTCGCGGAAGCCGCCGCGGTCGGGCGGCCGGACGAACTCAAGGGTCAGGGCGTGGTCGTCTTTGTCACACTCAAGAGCGGAGTGCTGCCGACACCGAGCCTGAAGGAAGAGCTGCGCGGCCACGTGGGCACGCACATCGGCGCGATCGCGAAACCGGACGAGGTGCGCTTCGCCGAGGCGTTGCCCAAAACGCGCAGCGGAAAAATCATGCGCCGCTTGTTACGGGAAATCGCCGCGGGCCGGACAGTCACCGGCGACATCACCACCTTGGAAGATTTCAGCGTCCTGGCAAAGTTAGGCAGCCGCGACGAAGAGTGAGTGCGCGACCGAACAAATTTGTCACCGGGGCGTTGCACCCGGCCGGCCGGCATCGCGAGACTTCCCCGGTGGGAGCATTTTTTGCCCGCCGGGGCCGACGCCCCCGGCTATAGTCCACCCGTGAGTTTTATTTCCACCGGATTCCGCGAGCTGACGCTGAAAGTGCGCCGGCAACGAACGCGGATGGCGCTGAAGCACGAAAAGCGTCACCTCCAAAAGTCCGAGATCGCGCTCGGCCGTGAAGGCACCGCGGAGGCCGCCAAGTTTCCGGAAGTGCGCGACGAAATCGTCGCCTTGAAGAAATTCGAGCAGGAACAAAAAGAAGTCGCGGTCCGGATCGCCAGGATCGAGGAAGCACTCAAACAAATCGAGTCGCAACGGCAGGAAAATTCGCGCGCGCAAAATGCCGCGCTCGCCAAACTCGAGGAGGAAAAGCGCCCCCTGGTCGAGCGCCGCGACGAAGCGAAGGCCGCCGTCGAGCGCTGTGAAAAGGAACTCGCGACCGTCGATCGCCGCCTCCAGGAAAACGACGCCGCCGAGCGCGAGCTGCTTAAAAAACTCTCGGCCTTGCAGGCCACCGAACCAGCGCCGGCCGATTTCGAAACGCAAATGGAACGCATCGGCGCCGAACGCGCGCGCCTCCCGCGCGAGCAAGCCGGGCTGGTGCAGGCCCGCCTCGGCAGCGTGGAAGCTTCTCGTTCCGCGCGCGAGAAATTAACGACCGAGGAAGCCGCCGTCGCGCAAGCCGACAAGAACATCGCCCGGGTCCGCGGCGAATTCGAAGCGCACGAGCGCGCGCTCCAGGAAAGCAGCCGCGCTCAGCAGGAGGAAGTGAAGCAGGCACGGCAACAACACCAGACCGTCGAGGAAAAGAAGAATCCGGCTTACTTGAACATTGGCCGCCACCTGGCCTCGCAAGGCATCGCCCCGCCGAGCGCGCCGCATTTGCTCACGGAAGTGCGCCATCGCCGGGGTGCCGTTGACCGCCACGCGGCGCTCCGGCAGGAGCTCGCCCTGCTTTCCAGCCAGATCGACAAACAAGAGCTGCGAAAATTCTATTTCACCATTTTCTCCCTGCTCGCCCTCCTCGCCATCATTCTCCCGCTCATCTCCCAGTCGCCGCCCAAGCGCGATTGGCTCCCGCGAGAAACGCGCGCCATCGTCTCGCTCGATATCGATCAGTTAAACAACGGCCCACTGGCCAATCGCTGGCGCAAAGAACAGCCCGACTTCTGGCAAAAAGTCGCCACCGGACTACTCGGCCCAGCCGCGCGCACCCCCGCTCTGAACCTCGCGCGCGACGCCCGCCGCGTGACCCGCGCGCTGACGATCGAGGAGAATGGCGCGCCAGGCGCGTATGTCCTGGTGGAGACACGCGGCGATCTCGCCCCGATCGTGCGCGCCATCACCCAGGATAAGAGCTTTGCGCAGAGTACCATGGCGGGCCTGGTCGTCTGGCAGCGACCGGATATCAGCGTGGCCCGCGTCGGGCCAAAAACGCTCGCCGTCGGTTCGTTAGGCGAAGTCGATAAACTGGTGGAGGTGCGACTCGGCATCCAACCCGATTTGAAGATCGATGACCCGCTGCTGAAAAGCTTTCAGGCGCTCGACCCGGATAGTGCGCTCCGTCTTGTCGCCGCGGCTCCGACCGAGCTATCGACCTTGCTGGGCCCGATTCTGCCCGATGCATTCCTCAAATCCTGCGCTTTGCTCGGCCTGGAGCTCACGCTCGCCGCGCCGGCGAAGGCTCGTTTACTCGTTAGGGCAACCGAGGCCGCCAAAGCGAAGGAGCTGGCCGCTGGTTTGCAAAATGAACCGGGCCGCTGGCTGACCATCCCGGGCTCCGACTTCGCCCTCTCGGCCGGGCCGCCGAAAGTCGAGCAAAAAAACGAAAACCTTGACATCCGCTTCGACCTTCCGGAAGGAGCGGCGCGGCTCCTCCTCCAGCGCCTCGCCCAAGTCCCGTCCGAGACCCCATGAGCCGGTTCGTTAGGCTTTTCCATTGGACGTTGGGAGTATCTTCGTTCTCCTTCTTCTTTTTCTTCCTGCTCGTCCCCCCTGCCGCCATCGCCAGGCCGACCTATGACAACCTGGTCGATATCAAGTCCGTCGACCCGACCATTCTCGTCGAGTTGCGCTATGCCACGGCGCAGAACATCGCGGGGCACGCGCTCTACCCACCCGATTTTCCGGCGCTCGTGCGACCGACAACCGCCGCGCGTCTGACGAAGGCGCAAAAATTTTTGCGCGCGCGCCATCTCGGACTCAAGATCTGGGACGCCTATCGGCCGGTGGCCGCGCAGATGGAACTCTGGCAGCGCACGCACAACGGGGATTATGTGGCCGATCCTTATGACGGCAACGGTTCGCTGCACACCTGGGGCGTGGCGGTGGATGCGACGCTCGTGGATGAAAGCGGTCGGGACCTTGCCATGCCAACCGGGTATGACGAGTTCACGCCCGCGGCCAAGCTGCGGTACCACGGCGACGATCCCGTCATCAAGTCGCACCTGAAAAGTCTCCAAGCCGCGATGCGCACCGGAGGCTTTTATGGGACGCCCACCGAGTGGTGGCACTTCGTGGCTTACGATTGGAAAAAGTACGCGCCGATGCGCGAAGCGAAACAACTTACCAGGTAAAGAGTTCATGCTTTCCTCATTTCTCAAGGAGCTCAGCCAGCCCGAATACGTGCACGTTCTGATCAACCCTCTCCCGGTTTACGGCCTTGCGACGGGGATCCTCGGGCTCATCATTGCTCTCATCCAGCGAAGCCGCCACGCGCAGGTCGCCGCCCTCGCCCTGATTTTGCTCAGTGCGGCGATCGCATGGCCCGTTGTACACTTTGGCGAGGAAGGCTACGATCGGGTGCTCTCGATGTCCGACGACCAAGGGCAGGCATGGCTAAAGGTGCACGAGCATCGGGCCAACGAGCTCGTCTGGTTCTTTTACGCGCTTGCGGCTGTCACGGCGACCGCGATTTTTGCGCCTGCGAAATGGCCAAAGTCCGCCATGGCATTAACCCTCGTCACGCTGCTTTTCTCCTTCGCCGTTCTCGCCCTGGGTGGCTATATCGCCTCTGCCGGCGGGAAAATCCGTCACCGCGAGTTCCGCAACGAACCGGCGCCGCCCGTGCCAGCCGACGACAACGACCATTAACGCCGTGCGCTTCGACATCATCACTCTTTTTCCCGAAGCCTGCCGGGTTCCGTTAAGCGAGAGCATGATGGGGCGGGCGCAGGAAGCCGGCGCACTCGAGCTGCACATCCATAACCTACGCGACTGGACCACCGACCGTCATCACGTGGTCGACGACGCACCTTTCGGCGGTGGCCAGGGGATGGTGATGAAACCGGAACCGATCTTCGCCGCAGTCGAATCGCTCCGCACCGACGCAAGCACGGTTGTGCTCATGACCCCGCAAGGCCGACGTTTCGCCCAGGCGATGGCGCAGGATTTCTCCGCCAGGGAACATCTTATTATCGTCTGCGGGCATTACGAAGGAGTCGATCACCGCGTCGTCGAGCATCTGGTTGACGCCGAGATTTCGATCGGCGACTACGTCCTGACCAACGGGGCGATCGCCGCGGTCGTCTTCGTTGATGCAGTTGTCAGGCTGCTACCGGGTGTCCTTGGCGATGAGCAGTCAGCCGCGGACGACAGCTTCAGCAGCCGACTGCTCGAAGCTCCGCAATACACGCGCCCGGCGGAATTCCGCAGCTGGAAAGTTCCCGATGTTTTGCTCTCCGGTCATCACGCCGAGATCGCCGCCTGGCGAAAGGGCGAAGCCGAGCGCCGCACCCGCGAGAACCGGCCCGATCTATTCTCAAAGTAATTTTCTCATCCTCGCAAACCTGCGATGGACGCGCCGGTCGCCGCCCTGGAAAACGCTCGATTAACCTGGCGTTTGCCGGCTGAGAAGCACTTCCGCGATATCGAGCACCCTGAGGTTTTCGCCGCCCGGCGTGCCGGCCATGCCATCGCTCATCATGTTCAAGCAAAACGGGCAACCGGTCGCGAGCGTCTTTGCGCCCGTCTCGATCGCTTCCTGCGCGCGGAGATTCGAAACCCGCTGCTCCGGCGGTTCGTCGAACCACATCCGACCTCCGCCCGCGCCGCAGCAAAAGGTCTTTTTGCCATGGCGTGGCATTTCGCGAAACTGCTCGTCTTTTGCAGCGTCGAGCACCGCGCGCGTCGCATCGACTTCGCCATTCACTCGCGCGAGGTAACACGGGTCGTGCAAGGTAATTGGTTCATCCCCGCTCGTGTCGTTAGTCAGTTTTCCCGACCTAATCAATTCTGCGAGGAGCGTCGAGTGGTGCTGCACTTCGTACTGCCCCCCAAACTGCGGGTATTCGTTCTTCAGCGTGTTATGACAGTGTGGGCACGGAGTCACGATCTTCCTGACCTTGCGCCGGCCCAGCGTTTCGACATTGGCCTGGGCACGTTCCTGAAAAAGGAATTCGTCGCCGATGCGCCGCGCCGGGTCGCCGGTGCAGGTTTCCTCGTTCCCCAGCACCGCGAAATTCACGCCGCCTTTCTCAAGTAACTGCGCCGTCGCCCGCGCGACCTTTTGCGCGCGCGGATCGAAGGACGCCGCACAACCGACCCAGAAGAGATACTCGAAGCCGGGATTCGTTTCAACCGTTGGCACGTCGAGCCCTTCCGCCCAGGCCAGGCGATCGGAGTTCGGACGGCCGTAGGGGTTAGCCTGGTTCCCGACCTGCTGCAAAGCGCGCGCCGGCGGTCCGGAAAGTTTGCCTTCGCCGACGAGATAGCGGCGCATGTCACTGATCAAATCGACGTGCCCGATGAGCACGGGACATTCCTGGACACAGGCCTGGCACATCGTACAGGACCAAAGCGTCTCGGCCTGAATCGTTTCATGAACGTTGAGTTTGCCCTCGCCTAACGACATTAAGCCGCGCAAATCGGTCACGACCTTCTTGGGCGACAGCGGTTTGCCGGTCGCGGTCGCGGGACAGGCGTCCTCGCAACGTCCGCATTCCATGCAGGCATCGAGGCTGAGCAGTTGTTGCTGCGTGAACTGGTCGAGCTCGCTCACCCCGATGAGTCCGGTTTCCTCGACCGCTTGCATCTGCAACGGCACCAGCGTGCCCATTGGTCGTTGGGGGCGCAGGGCGATGTTGAGCGGACCCGTGATGATGTGAAGGAACCGGTTCACCGGCAGGGTGGCGAAAAGCAGGCCGACCAGAATGGTGTGCAGCCACCAGGAGGCCAGGTGCAGCGAGCGCGCTGTCTCCACGCTGAGACCGCGCAAAAGAGTGACATCGAGCAGCCACCCAATAGTCGACCAGTGCGCCAGCCACGGTTGCACCTGGGTGTAATGCAGACGCAGCCCTTCCACTAGAAAACCGGTCAGACCGAGAGCCAGGAGCAAACTCAGAAGCCACCAGTCACTCCGGTTGTGACCAAGGCTCGGTTTGCGCCGGAAAGCGCGCCGATACATCGCGAGGAGACAGCCGAGGCAGAAAACGACCCCGAAGACGTCCATCGTCAGTTCATAGATGAGATAGTACCAGCCGTGATGAAAGTAGTAAGGCCCGTCGTAGGCAATCGAGAGCAGCGTGGTGCCGATGGTCAGCACAAGAAAGCCGCTGAAGAGCAGCAGGTGAAGGAGCGCGCCCAGTGTCTTTTTGTGGACGCGCTTCTGCGCCAGCCCATAAGCGAGCAGCCGCCGAATCCAAACCCGCCAGTCCCGCTCAAATCCGCCGGTCTGCCCTTTCCGCCAGTGGCGCCAGTGAGTCAGGAGCTGCCACCCAAGCACGGCGAAGCTCGCCGCGATCATGATGAAAAACACCACGCGCATCCAGGGCGCGATGTTGCCGAAGACCTCCCGCGTGGTGCTATTCACATCGAGCGCGATCATCGGTAAAGCGCTCAGCCTCGACGAACCGCTTCGATGAGTTGCGGGACGAGCTGATGCAGGTCGCCCACCAGGCCATAGGTCGCCACCTGAAAAATCGGCGCGTCGGGATCCTTGTTGATCGCGACGATGATGCGCGAATCCTTGATTCCGGCGAGGTGCTGGATCGCGCCGGAGATACCCATCGCGATGTAGAGCTCGGGCGCGACGACCTTGCCGGTCTGTCCAACCTGATAATCGTTAGGCGCCATTCCGGCATCGACCGCCGCGCGGGTCGCGCCGACCGCGCCGCCAAGCGCGTCCGCCAATCCGCCGACCAGGCGCTCGAACGTTTCCGGATCCTTCAGCGGCCGGCCGCCACTGACCACGACGCGCGCTTCGGTCAAATCGGGCCGGTCGGAGACGCGCTGTTCGCGCGAGATGAATTGCATTCCGTTAGGCAAAGACGCCGGGGCGAAGTCGAACCGTTCGATGGAACAGGGCGCGGCGTCGGCCGTCGGCGCCTCGAAGGCGGTGGCACGCGCCGTTAGCACACAGCGGTCGCCTTCCAATTTCACCGTGGCCAGCATGCTGCCCGCGCTCGTTGGCCGGCGGTAGGCGCGCGCGCCGTTCACTTCTTCGAGCGCGAGCACGTCGGTCACCATCGGTGCATCGAGCAGCGCGGCCGCGCGCGGCAAAATATCCTTACTGAAAGTCGAGGACGAGCCGAGAAGAGTTTTCGCCCCATGCTTTTGGGCGACCTGCGCAACCACCGCGGCGTAACGATCGGCCAGCGGTTCCGCCAGGGCCGCGTCGTCGGCGACGATGACCGCGCTCGCGCCGTAGGAAACAAGCGACGCGGCGACCTCATTCAGGCCATGACCAAGCACAAGGAGTGCATACTCGCCGCCGAGTTGGCGCGCGAGCGTGATCGCGTGCAATGAAGGACCCTTCACCTGCTGGCGATCGTGTTCGATGAGGACAAGCGTCGCGGCCATGTTCACAGCACCTTCGCCTCCTGCTTTAACTTGACCATTAATTCTTCGACCGATTCGACGCGCGTGCCCGCGGCGCGTTTTGGCGGACGCGCCGTGGAGAGCGTAATGGTGAGCGGCTGCACAGTCACTCCCAGTTGCTCGCAGGTCAGAACTTCGATCGGTTTCTTGCGCGCCTTCATCAAACCGGGAAGCGAAACGTAGCGCGGTTCGTTCAGGCGCAGGTCGGTCGTGACGATGGCGGGCAGGTTGACGACGATGACCTCCAAGCCGCCGTCGGTCTCGCGGGTGCATTGCGCGCGGGTCTTGTTCTCGAGGAACTCGAGCTTCGAGATGAACGTCGCCTGCGGCCAGCCTAACAATCCCGCGAGCATTTGGCCGGCCTGGTTGGAATCGTCGTCCACCGCCTGTTTTCCCATGAGCACGAGCTGCGGCGCTTCTTTCTCGACCAGCGCGCGGAGAATACGCGCGACCGCATAGGGATCGAGGGCGCGGGAATCGTCGATGCGCAACGCGCGATCGACACCCATCGCCAGGGCGGAACGGATCTGTTCGTCGACTATCGCCGGTCCGATGGTAACGCCGACAATTTCCGTCGCTTCGCCGCGCTCGCGCATGCGCAGCGCTTCCTCGATCGCGATTTCGTCGAAGGGATTGACGACGGATTTCGCCGCGGCGCCGGGTCCCGCATAAGGGTCGGGCACGCTCTTGAACGGGACAACGATCTTCATACGGAGGGACGTGCTGCGGCACGTCCGGAACCTCCAACCAAGACCTGGAGGTGCGGAAGCACGTCCCTCCGAGGAAGCAATTTGCGGCTCGACCTCCTCACAGCCCGATGAGCGAGGCGATGATGTTGCGTTGGATTTCGCTCGTGCCGGAGTAGAGCTTGCTCCCGATCGCGTCGCGCAGCTCGCGCTCGACTTCGTATTCGACCATGTAGCCGTAGCCGCCGTGGATCTGGATGGCGTCTTCGCAACATTTCACCCAACTCTCGCTGATCTGGAGTTTCGCCATCGCTGCTTCGAGGTAAATGGCTTTGCGATGACCGGCGGCCCATGCGCATTGGTAAAGCATGTGGCGCGAATTCTCGATCCGCATTTTCATGTCGACGATCTTGCCGGCGACCTGCTGAAATTTCCCGATCGCCTGGCCGCCCTGCTGGCGCTCGTTGGCGTAACGAATACAGGTCTCGAGCAAACGCTGCATCGTACCGACCGAGGCGGCCAGGATGCAGCCGCGTTCCCAGGTCATGGAGCGCGTGAAAAGCCAGCTGCCTGCACCTTCTTTGCCAAGCAGGTTTTCCGCCGGCACTTCGCAGTCGGTGAAAAAGACCTCGCCCATCGGCGAAGTACGCACGCCCATTTTTTCGATCTTGTGAGTGAGATCCAGTCCGGGCGAATCCTTCTCGACGAGGAAAGCGCTCAGGCCGGAGGCGCCTTTCGTTTTGTCGGTCGCGGCAAAGACGAGGAGCACATCGGCGACCGGACCGTTGGTCACGAAAATCTTGCTCCCGTTAAGAATGTATTTGTTCCCCTTCTTGACCGCCGTCGTGGCGAGGCTGAACGCATCGGAGCCGCTGTTCGGCTCGCTCATCGCGTTGCCGCCGATGATGGAACCGTCGCACAAGCCGGGCAGAAATTTTTTCTTCTGCGCCTCGGTGCCGTTGTAGACGAGCGGGATGATCGCCGTCCACATGTGGGCGTTGATCGAAAAAAGCAGGCCGTTGTCCTTGCAGCCGTAGCCGAGCCGCTCAAGCGCGGCGACGGTCGTGATCGGGTCCAGACCGAGGCCGCCGAATTCCTCGGAAACGAGCAGGCCATGGATGCCGAAACCGGCGCACTTCATCCACGCGTCGTGATTGAAAACGCCGTGGCGGTCGTTCTCGATCATATCGTAGGCGAGCTGCTCCTTGGCGAAGCGGTCGACCGCGTCGAGCAGTTCTCGTTGTTGATCCGACCAAGAAAAGTCCATGAGTTGCGTTCTCCTTGAGCCTGTATCCGCTTCTTCCGACCCGATGGATTCAGCAAGGCTGGTGCCGTGTGCCTTGCTGGGACGCGGTAGGCGGCCATTCTACAGGCGAGGGACAGGCGGTCAAGTTGACGTCCCGGAGGATCTGCGCGGTGGAATTTTGTCGGAAGTCGGGACGATCTTGCTACCGTCAAGAAAACGCCGCCACCCTTGATCACCGTCGCGAATTCATCCCGGATTAATCGACCGCCACGCGCGAGACGAACGACCCTGCGACCCGCACTGTGGCGCTGCCCAAAATGCCGACGTGCATTCGCGAACCGCAATCAATCGCACGCCTGCGGCCGTCATAAGCTGGCCGATCATTTTCGCGACAAACCGCGGGAGATTCGAGCGCTCTATGACCACGTCGTCGCCGCGCTGCAAGCGATCGGCCCGGTGCGGATTCTGCCCGAAAAGACCCGGATCGCGTTTCAAGTCCGGATGTCCTTCGCGCAAGTGACACCGCGACAGAAGTGGTTGGATGGACATGTTGTCCTCGCCCGGCGGTTGGAGCATCCGCGCTTTCGCCGGATCGAGACCATTTCGCCCCGCAACCACGTCCACGTTTTTCGCCTCAGTCAGGAGGGCGAGATCGACGCCGATTTCCGCGCCTGGTTGGCGGAGGCCTATCTGGTCGGAGAACAGCGCCATCTGGACTCGTCGAGAAAACGTGCCTAACGACAACAAGTCGAACTGTCGCCGGCGCTAATTCAGCTCCGGCGCCCAGTCGCCGGGACCGAGGAAGGTGGCGACGAGATCGCTCAGTTCGACGTCCAGGTACTCCCGGGCGGCTGCCTGGCCGGCGTCCTGCCGGTTGGCGTGCAACACGAAATCGCGGAATTGCACCGGCGGCGGCCGCAACTCAGTGGCGATAAGGTTCAAGAGAACACGGGACAAGCTGTAGGCGAGCTTTTGACCGTCGACTTGAGAGAAGGAAAATCCCCGCCAAAATTCCTGAATGGTTTGCCGGTTCCAGTAAGCGCGATGTTCGTCCGACAGCTCCCGCGTAAGGGGCGGCCCGCCAAAGCCGGCGATATCCGACTCGAAGCCCATGGCAAGCGCTTCGTTCAGCCAGCTGGGCAGTGGAAAACTCTTCAGCAGATTATGGGTTAGCTCATGGACGAGAGTCGCGCGGTCCGCGTTGTTTCTCTCGCGGTGTGGGTAGGCGATGTGCATGTAACCGCGACTAAGAAACGTCCCACTGGAGTCGGCATATTCGCCGTCCGCATCGAAATAGGAGATATAGCAGTAGTAATCGTCCTCCTCGGTAAAGCGCAGGATGACGTGTTTGCCATGGCGTTTCGGGAGAGGGATGTCACCTAACTGTCGCAGAATGCGCGCCCGGGCGTTCTCGAGAAAGGAAAGGGTGTTGCGCTGCTGCCTTTCATCCAGCTCGGAAAGAAGCTGGAAGTGAGTCGACTCGGTAACAACGTAGGACTTGCCCAGGCGCTCCCGGACTCGATCGAGCCATTCGCGCGCGATCGCCTGCCAGGCGTCTTCCAGCCGATCGGGCGCGACGTTTTGCCGAATCCATGCGCGAATCGTTTTCCAGTCGGGGCGCGGAAATCCATCGAGGTCAGGAAACCACGCTTTGAAGTCAGGCACCTGGGAGAACATCTCCGAGAGTCATCTCATGAATCCCAAAGGTTGTCATGCGCACCGCGGCCCTCGCTGCCTTCGGTATCTTCCGAATACATTACGGCGTGACGGCGCGGAGTCGTACGCCAAGGCGCTAGGGTAGCTTGTAGACTTCGACCAGGCCGACGCCGATGCCACCGCTTTTGCCCGAGACGGTCGCGGTGTAGCTCCCGGGAGAAAGCGTCTGCTCGATCGCAGCTTCACGTGGGTCGCTCGGGGCCAGGCCGCTGGCTGTGATTTCGGCCTGCTGGGTGTCGGCCCAGTTATCGTTCGATGCGAGCAGTGTTCCATTCGCGTCGCGCAGATCGAGGGTCGGATCAATCAAGACGTCGCTGATTCCAGCTTGCAGGAGGGAAGGGCCGAGGGCACGCACGATGAGATTTGACGGATCCGATCCGCCGAGGATAAAGCCGCCGATAAGGACATCCGCGCCCGTCTGGATGAAGCCACGGGTGCTAAGATTCACGAGCGTGGCCGGCGCGGACTGACTCAGGTCATAGACTTCCGCCAATCCGATGCCCGTACCGTTGGTCGCGCCGCGGACAACCGCCGTATACGCGCCCGGGCTCAGGTCGACGATCATGGCTGCTTCCGCCGGATTGGCCGGGGCGACTGTCGACGCGAGAATCTCCGCCTGCTGATCGGCGACGATAGCGCCGCCAACCTCAGTCGTTGCCCAGTTATCGTTGGTCGCGATGATGGCGCCGGTTTGGTCGTGCAGTTCGAGATACGGATTCGCCAGGGGATCAGTAATACCGGATTGAGTGAGCGAGGGTCCGATCGCGCGGAGCAGCAGTTTTTTAGTTCCCGTCCCGCCGACAATAAAACCGCTAATCGCCACCCGATCGGCGAGGCCGACCTGTAATCTGGTGGAGACATTCAGCAGGGCGGGCAGCGCGGGCGAGGGCGCGAGCGAGCTGCGCGCGTAAGTAATGACCCCCGGCAAGTTCAACACATCCGTCTGGTAAACTTCGATGTAATTGGCGTCATAGCTCAAGGCCGCATCCACGGATGTGCTGAGAACGGTCGCCGGATCTCCCGGCACTCCGCCGTTCACCCGGTAGGTGGGTTCGTTGTAACACCAGTAAACCATTTGCGCGGCGACCTCGGGCCCGCTGTTCCAGAGGAGGTTCCAAGCCGAATCGCTCGGCCCAGGAGCCGCGGGATTGAAGGTCGAAAGACTGTTGATCTGGGCGATCAGGCGACCGGGCCAGGAGGCGCGCGCGGTGGTGATAGCGTTTTGCGCGACATAGGTCGCGGTCGGATCAAGGTTGCCGGTCCCGCCGACATGACCGTTGCCGCCGATGGCTAGAGTCACATACTGATTCGGGAAGGCCGCCATGGTCGTATCGATGATCTGTTTCCCGGCGTCGAGCAGCTTCGCGCTCGTATAACCGGCGGCGAACCAGTCAAGCACTTCCGGAGGCGTGTGCGGGACCGACCAGTCTTCACTGATGGCATTGGCGAAACTGGCCGCAACGATCCTAAGCGCAGAGTTGCCGCTAAGATGGGCTCCCAACGCGGTGATCATCGCTTTCTTCTTGGCGAGGAAGGTCGGATCCCAAAAGACCGGAATGGTCGCAGGAACGCCATTGTTATCGAAGGTGAAGAACGTACCGCCCGCCTGCTGAATGGCAGCCGTGACCCAGGCCGGTTTGGCTGCCTGGGTGTTGATGCGCAGGAGAATCTGCTTCCCCACGGCCGTCGCCCGGGCCACCTCGGAATCGAGAAACGAGAAATCAAACTGGCCCTCTGTCGGCTCTAGATCGGCCCAGTCCTGCCGGATCGTGATCCCGACCACGTCGGGATCGGCCAGCGCACTCGCGCTTGCTTTGTTTCCCGATCCGCCAAGGGAAAAGATGCCGCGCGGAATCTGCGCACTTGCGGGGGACGCGCACAGGGCAGCGAAAAGCAGCGAGGCA
>DATMNS010000084.1:0-12244 GCA_035568735.1 Chthoniobacterales bacterium
AAGAACGGCGACTACAACGCGGCCCTGCTGGTTTCAAACGGTGCCGAAAATATTCAGGTCTATCACAAGCTGCATCTCGTGCCCTTCGGCGAATACGTGCCCGGCCGGCACACCGTCCCCTTCATTGCCGCGATCGTTGGCGACCAGGTGCCGGGTGATTTCACGCGCGGGAAAGAGCCGGTGGTTTTTCGCCTAACGACCGATCAAGTGAAGGTTGCGCCGCTCATTTGCTTCGAGGACACGCTCGGCGAGCTGACCAGGCAGTTTGTCCTGCGGGGAGCGAACCTGCTGGCCAATGTGACAAATGACGGATGGTTCCTGCATACCGCGGCCGGACGACAGCAACTGGCCAACGCCGTCTTTCGCTGCGTCGAGACGCGCCGGCCGATGGCCCGAGCAGCGAACACGGGGGTCACTTGTTTCGTCAACCGTTTCGGACGCGTCACGCAAATGTTATTGGATGCCAAAGGCAGCCAGTTCACCGAGGGCGTGCTGACGGGGGCGGTGGAAGTGCCAACCGCCGGAACGCTGACCTTCTACGTGCGACACGGTGAACTTTTCGCCAAAGGGTGCGGCGGGCTCACGTTGCTTTTCCTGCTCGCGCAATCGCCACGCCTCGTGAGGCGGAACTCGGGGTAGCGCACGCGTCTCGCGTCAACGAACTTTTCCCAGGACGGCTCCTCTTTGGCGGACGAAAGTTGTCAAAAAGTCCGCGCTGGTGAAACACCAGCGCCAACACGCGAGACGCGTGCGCTACCCGGAAATCGCTGCGGCGTCTTGTTCACGATCAAACGCCACCGGGTCGCGACCTTCGGTTTTCCGTGCATAGTCTCGCGCAATGGATAACGACTCCGTGATTTTCGCCCGCGGTCTGCGCAAATCCTACGGTACACTCGAAGCGGTCAAGGGGATCGACTTCGAGGTGAGCGCGGGCGAAGTCTTCGGTCTGCTCGGGCCGAATGGCGCGGGGAAAACGACCACGGTCGAAATCCTCGAGGGCCTCCGTCCGCGCAGCGGCGGCGAAGTGAAGGTGCTTGGGTTCGATCCCGACCGGCAAAAGCAGGCCTTAAAAGATCGGATCGGGGTTTGCCTGCAGGCGACGAATTTGCCCGACAAGATCAAGGTGCGCGAAGCGCTCGAGCTTTTCGCCTCGTTCTACACCAGGCGTGTCGACGGCGATGCGCTCCTGCGCCGCCTCCAGCTCTGGGAAAAACGCGAGGCCGGCTACGCGACGCTCTCCGGCGGACAGAAGCAGCGCCTCGCGCTCGCGCTCGCCCTGATCAACGATCCCCAGATGCTTTTTCTCGACGAGCCGACGACCGGGCTCGATCCGCAGGTGCGCCTCGAGATCCGCGATTTGATTGAGGAATTGCGCGCGGAAAAACGCACGATTCTGATGACCACGCATTACATCGAAGAAGCGGAGCGACTCTGCGATCGGGTCGCGATCATCGACGACGGGGTGATTATCGCGATGGGTTCGCCGTCGGAATTGCAGGCGAAAAGCGCCAACCAATCGAGCATTGAGATTTCGTTAGGCCAACCGCTCTCGCCGGGCGAGCTGCCGGCCTGGCCGGACGCGATCCGCACGATTGTGAGCGACGACCGGCGCAAAATTTCGGTTAGTTCCAGCCGCCCGGCGAAGACTCTGGTTGAGCTGATCAAGTGGATCGACGGCCGTGGCCTGGAACTCGACGATGTGCATCTCAACCGCCCGACGCTCGAGGATGTCTTCATCGAGCTGACCGGGAAGCGCCTGCGCGACTAACGAATGAAAGCGTTTCTCGCCCTTCTCCAAATCGACCTCAAGCTGGCGAGCCGGAATCGGACCGTCCTTTTCTTCAACTATTTTTTCCCCCTCATGTTTTTCTTCGTTTTCGCCCAGTTGTTCGACGCCAACGAGGGCTCGGCCATCCTGCAGGTGGTGACGATGGTCATCGTTCTCGGCATTCTCGGGAACGGACTTTTCGGAGCGGGCATGCGCGCCGTGCAGGAGCGGGAGGAAAATGTGCTGCGCCGTTACAAGGTGACGCCGATCACTCCCGTCCCATTGCTCGCGGCCTCGATGATCACCGGTGTGCTGCTTTACCTCCCCAGCGTGGTGCTGGTGATCTTTTTGGCCCACCAGTTTTACGGGATGGCCCTGCCCGGCCAACTCGGGTCGCTCCTCGTTTTTGTCTGCCTCGGCGCGATCGCCTTTCGCTCGTTAGGCCTGATCATCGCCGCGGTCGTCAATTCCTCGCAGGAAAGCAACATCCTCATCCAGCCGATCTACATGGCGATGCTTTTCCTGAGCGGCGCGACCATCCCGCTCACCTACATGCCGCATTGGCTGCAAAACATCACGCAGTTTATTCCGGCTACTTATTTGATGACCGGTATCGGCGGGATCATGCAGCGCGGCGAGACGGTCCTGGCCAATTGGCAGGCGGTCGCGGCGCTCCTTCTCACCACCGCCGTCGCGACCTTTATCGCGACAAAGCTTTTCCGTTGGGAGAAGGAGGAAAAACTCCGCGCCTCCGCGAAACTCTGGGTGCTGGTGGTGCTGCTTCCGTTCCTCTTCCTCGGCGCCTACCAGGCGTGGAGTCAGCATGATTTGGTCAAGGCGCGTATCCTGGCGCGCGGGCTCCGGCGCGGGCAGACCTGGCTCATCCAGAACGCGCGCATCTTCGTCGGCAACGGCCAGGTGATTGAATCGGGCGCCGTCCTGGTGAAAAACGGAAAAATCGCCGAGGTCTACGACGGCAATTTTCCCGACGCGAAAAAGCTCAATGCCGAGGCGATCGACGCCGCCGGCAAGACGGTCCTGCCGGGCTTGATCGACATGCACGTCCATCTCGGAGCGCCCGGCGGATTTTACGATGATTGGTCGAAGTTCGATCCACAAAAATCCTACGAGCGCGAATTGGAGGCGTATCTTTACTGCGGCATCACGGCGGTCCGCAGCGCGGGCGATAAGGTGGATGAGATGTTGAAATTGCGGGCGCAATTCAACAGCGGCGAAAAGTTGGGGACCGAGCTTTTCCTCTGCGGGCCGCTCTTCACTGCCGAAGGCGGGCACGGCACTGAGTACGCGAAGCGATTGCCGGAGATCGCGCGGGCCGGATTCAACGCCCAGTTCCTACGCATCCCCAAGACACAGGAAGAAGCACGCCAGCAGGTCGATGAGCTGGCGGGGAAGGGCGTGAACGCGATCAAGGGAATCCTCGAAGCCGGCGTCCCCGGCTACACCTTTAACCGGATGAATCTCGATCTGCTTCGCGCGGTGGTGGAGGAGGCGCACGCGAAAAAACTGCCGACCTCCATTCACACCGGCGACAGCCGCGATGTGATCGACGCGGTCGCGCTCGGGGCGGACTCGATCGAGCACGGCTCGTTCCGCGACGAGATCCCCGACGCAACGATCGTGGAGATGACGGCGAAGGGCATCGCCTTTGATCCGACCTTGAGCGTGGCGGAGGGGTTCACCGATTTCAGTAAAGGTAAAAGCGATCTGCTCAAGCGCTCGTTAGTCCAACAAGTCGCGACCAAGGAGTTGCTCACCGGGACCGAGCACGCCGAGGCGAGCGCGGAGATGAAATCGTTTCGCGAGCAGATTGGCCGTTACCCGATGTCGTTGGACATCGGTGGGCGCGACCTGGTCAAGGCCTGGCATGCGGGCGTCCTTCTCGTGACTGGCTCCGACGCGGGCAATTTCCTCGTTTTCCATGGCCCGACCGTGCAGCGTGAAATCGAGCTCTGGGTCGCGGCGGGGATTCCACCGTCGGTCGCGTTGCAGGCCGCGACCGGCAACGCGGCCAAACTGCTCCGGGCCGACGATCGCATCGGCACGATCGAGAAAGGCAAGGAAGCGTCTCTCCTCGTGGTGGACGGCAATCCGTTGCAGGATGTGCGGGCGCTCTCTTCGATTTCGGTCGTCCTCCTGAAAGGCGAACGGGTGAATCGGGCGACGATCTTCGAGCAAAAGTAGCTATTGCAGCATCGGAGGGACGTGCTTCCGCACGTCCTCTTTTCTCGCGGCGGGCATTCTAACAGACTGGACGTGCGGGAGCACGTCCCTCCGAGAAGGAATGCCCTAGGGATAATGCAAATGGATCAGCCGTGGCGGCTGGCCAGAGACGACAAGAAAGAGATCATCGTAATCCTGCTCCGCGATTGTGACGGAGACGGAGACGCCGAGCGCTTTGATAATTTCCGGCACGGTGTTGGAATGCCCCACGACCAAAACGTTCCCGGAGGCAGACCGCAATTTTGCGAGCAAGGCGGCGCTGTCCTTCGCCGGAACGACCTCGATTTTTATGCCTAACGAATTGGCGAGCGGCGACGCCGTTTGCTGCGCGCGCCGGAATTCGCTCGTGTAAATGGCGCTGATCCCGGCGTCGCGCAGTTCCTTCACGAGAGCAGCAGCACGGGCCTTACCGGTGGCGGAGAGGGCGGGATCAGCTTGCGCGGGACCGCTGGCGTCGGCGCGCTCCGCGTGGCGGACGAGGAAAATGACGCGCGGCTCCGCGCCGGCGCTTGCGGCAAGCAGAAGGGTGGCCAGGCCAGAGAGCAAGAATTTCATCAATCTGAGCCACGATAACGCTTTTTCTTCGGGAGCAAGTTGCGCGAGATTGCTTGATGCAACCGATCACAGGACTTCATCACGTCACGGCCATCGCCGGACCGGCGCAGGAGAATCTGGATTTCTACGCGGGGGTGCTCGGGATGCGACTGGTGAAGAAGAGCGTGAACCAGGACGATCCCGGCACCTACCATTTGTTCTACGCCGACGCCGAAGGACATCCCGGAACCGACCTGACTTTCTTTCCCTGGGCGCAACTCGCACCGCACCGGGAGGGTTACGGATTGAGCACGGAGGTGTCGCTCTCCGTGCCGCCGGGCAGCCTGGTCTTTTGGAGCGACCGGCTAGGAAGCGCCGGGGCACGGGTGTTCGAGATCGAAACGCGGTTCAATCAACGCGTTCTGCCATTGGCCGATCCACATGGACTGCGACTCAGTTTGACGGAAAGTGAGAGTTCGTTAGGGCGACCGTTCACCCCCTGGGAGCGCAGCCCGATCCCGGTGGAAAATCAGATTCGAGGATTGGAGAGTGCGCGACTGGTGGAGCGCGAGCTGGAGCCGACCGTTTCCTTTCTTGGCGCGGGACTCGGATTCCGAAAGATCGGTGAAGAGGGCGACTGGAGGCGCTACGGTTTGGGTGAAGGGAAGTCGGGACAATACGTCGATCTGCGCGCCGAGCCGGGGGCGCGTCGTGGCGCGTGGGGGACCGGCAGCGTCCATCATCTCGCCTGGCGAATGCGGGATGAAAGCCAGCAGATGGAAGTGCGGCAGCGGGTCGCACAAGAGGGTGCGGAGCCGACGCCGGTCATCGACCGCTTCTGGTTTAAATCGGTCTACTTCCGCGAACCGGGTGGCGTCCTTTTCGAACTGGCGACCGACGGTCCGGGTTTCGGCGTCGATGAAGAGCAGGCAACGCTGGGGGAAACACTCGTTCTTCCTCCCTGGCTTGAATCCGAACGCGCGGCGATCGAAGCGGCGCTCCCGGAACTCCGCGGCGTTTCTTTTCCCTAACGAAAGAGACGAGGCAGGCGCGCTCTCCGTCGCGCTTCCTGCACCCGGGCCGGGATTTTCTCGAATCCTGGTTGGACGTGACACGGCCGCGCGTTGAAAGTTGCCGGGCCGCACCATTCCATGCTCACGGAAATCGATCGTCTCACCGCCATCCGCGAGGCTCGTCCGGCCGAGAGCCTCTTTGCCGAAAAAGACTGGCTCCTCTCGCCCGAGGCCTTTGCCATTGAGGAAAAGCATCGCGCCGATCTCGAGCGGCTGGGCCATCAGCTTTTTGTTTTTCAGCGGGCCTGCAATCAACTCTACCAGCAGAGCGTCAAGGGGAGGCAGCCGGGCTGGGTCGCGCGTTATCTGGATATCGGGAAACCGGCGGAGCTGATCGAGTTTTCGCGCCAGAAGGAATTTCGCGAGGTGCTGCCGCGCGTTATCCGGCCCGATCTTGTTCTGACTGACGAGGGCTGGACGATCGCGGAAACGGATTCCGTGCCGGGCGGGATCGGATTGACCGCGTGGTTGAATCAAACCTACGCCAGCCTCGGGTCCGAGGTAGTCGGCGGGGCGGACGGGATGCTCGACGGCTTTGCCACCGTCCTGCCGCGCGGCGGCGACATTGTCATCTCGCAGGAATCGGCCACCTACCGACCGGAGATGGAATGGCTCGTTAGGCAGCTGCACGCGCGCTTCCCGGAGCGTTCCTGGAAAGTCGAGGCAGCCGAAAACTATCAACCGCAGACCGGTCGCGACGTTTACCGGTTCTTCGAGCTGTTTGATCTGCCGAATTTACCCGGTATTACCAGGCTGATCGAGGCCGCCGGGCGAGGCGAGCTGACCGTCACGCCGCCCTTCAAACCGTACCTCGAAGAGAAAACGTGGTTCGCGCTTTTCTGGCTGCAGCCCTTGCGGGATTTCTGGCGCCGCGAGCTGGGCGACAAATATTTTCGGACCCTGCAAAAGATCATTCCCTACACTTGGATCCTCGATCCGACGCCTTTGCCGCAACACGCGGTCATTCCCCGGCTCGAGATTCAGGATTGGCGGGAGGCCGGGAAGTTCAGCCAGAAAGAGCGCGATCTTCTGCTGAAGGTGAGCGGGTTCTCGCCGTTAGGCTGGGGCAGCCGCGGGGTCGTCCTCGGGGCCGATCTCCCACACGCGGAATGGGAGCAGGGCATCGCGGACGCGCTGACCAACTTCGAGCGCGAGCCGACGATCATGCAGCGCTTTCACAAGGGCCGCCTGTTTGATCAACCGTATTGGGACACGGAGACCAGCGAGCTCAAAACGATGCACGGCCGGGTGCGGCTCTGTCCGTATTATTTTGTGGAAGCCGAGGGTGTGAGTCTGCGCGGCGCGCTGGCCACCATCTGTCCGGCGGACAAGAAGCTTCTCCACGGCATGAGCGATGCGATTCTTGTCCCGAGCCGGTTTACGAGTTTGGCCTAACGAGTGTGCGGGGGGTCTACAGCCGCAACCCGCGCGGGATGAGGAAACGATCGAGCAGATCGAACAATCCCTGGACCAAAAGTGCGAGCAGCGCGGCGGGGATTGCCCCTTCAAGAATCGTCGTGTGATCGTTAAGGTTCAGTCCGCTCAGGATCGGTTCGCCCAAGCCTCCGGCGCCGATCAACGCCGCGAGGGTGGCGGTCCCGATATTGATGACCGCGCTCGTCTTGATGCCGGCGAGAATGGTGCGCGACGCGAGCGGCAAATAAATCTTGCGCAGCCGCGCGCCCGGCTCGAGCCCGAGCGCGACGGCGGAATCGCGCAGCGCGGGAGAGATATCCTGCAATCCGGTGGCCGTGTTCCGAACGATCGGAAGCAATCCGTAAAGAAAAAGCGCGACAATCGCGGTCGTCGCGCTGATGCCGAGGAAGGGCACAGGGACAAGGAGGGCGAGGAGGGCGAGGGAAGGAATGGTCTGAATCATGGCGACGATCGCCAGGATCGCCTGGCCGAGCGCGCCACCGCGGCTGGCGACAATGCCTAACGGCAAACCGATGAGCACGGAGAGGAAGAGCGAGATGCCGGCGAGTTGAAGATGCCGGGTAACCCAGCGCGCCATCTTTGGCCAGAGATCGGGTTTGGGAGCGCCCTCGTTAGGCGGAGGATGAAAGTAGAGAGAGGCGGCGTAGGCGTAGTCCTTCGTCCGCTCCGCGGCCGCATTAAGCGAGATCATTTTGACCTCATCGATCCGGCCGAAGCGATTGAGCGCGGCGATGGCGCGCGGATCGATCTCCAGCCGGTAGAGAAAAACGGCTTTGTATTCCGGAAAGAAGTGCCGGTCGTCGCGCAGCACAATGAGATCGTTCTCCTGGATCTTGGCGTCGGTGGAATATGCGTCCTTGAGATCGATCGCGCCGCCGGCGAGCGCGGCGTAGCCGAGGGCGTGGTCGATGCCGCTGACGTTAGGCATCGTCAGGCCGTAAGTCGCCGCCAGCGGGCGCCAGCCGTCCTGCCGATCGAGGAATTCGTGGGTGAGACCGACTTTGAGGTCTGGGTGCCGGCGCAGGTCGCTGATCGTTTGAATGCCGAGTCTCGCCGCTTCCGTTCGCCGCATGACGAGCGCGTAGGTGTTGTTGAAACCAAGATCGGCCGACATGCCGACTCCGAATTTCTTCAATGCATTGCGCATTTCGTCGGCCGACAGCTGCTCCTTCGTCTTCAGAATTTCTTCGCCGATCGTGCCGGTGTATTCCGGGTAAACGTCGATCTGTCCGCCGCGGAGGGCCTGCCAGAGAATGATCGTGCCGCCCATTCCAGCTCGCTCCTGGGCGGCGAAGCCGGCGCGTTCCAGGACGGTCTTCGCGATCCCGCCGAGAACGTAGGATTCCGTGAATTTTTTTGACCCGACCACGATCGGATCAGACGCCAGCGCCGAGGTGGCAAGCAGGCAGAGGAGCAGTCCGATTTTCAAAACGCGGCGCTCCTTTGCGCGTTGATGAACTCGGAGACAAACTCGTTAGCCGGATGATCGCGCAGGTCGGCGGCGCTGCCGCGCTGGACGATGCGCCCTTCGTTCATCAGGACGATCTCGTTGGCCAAATAGGCGGCTTCCCCCATGTCGTGCGTGACGAGGACCGCGGTTTGTTTCAGGCGCGTGAAAATTTCCTTCAGATCACGCTGAAGCGCGGACCTCACGAGCGGGTCGAGCGCGCCGAGCGGTTCGTCGAGGAGGAGCACCTCCGGCGAAAGCATGAGCGCGCGCATTAGGCTGACGCGCTGGCGTTGCCCACCGGAGAGTTCGGCCGGATAACGCTCGAGCGCATTCCGCGGAAACTGGGAGAGCGCGCAGAGTTCCTCCAGCCGCGCCTGCATCTCGCGCGCGGGCCGCTTCAAATGTCGCGACATGAGGAGGACGTTGGCCCGCGACGTGAGGTGGGGAAATAAACCGCCCTCCTGGATAACGTAGCCGATCCGACGGCGAACCGCCTGCGCAGTGGCGCGGTTTACCTCTGCGCCGTCGAAAATCACTTTACCGCTGTCCGGTTGCAGGAGGGCGATGATGAGGCGGAGGAGCGTCGATTTTCCGCAGCCGCTCGGGCCGATGAGGACGGTCGTGAGGCCAGATGGGAAAGCAAGGTTGGTCGGCTGGAGAGCGGTGGCGCCGCCGAACTTCTTGCTCACGCCGATCAGTTGAACAAGTGAAACCATGGGCGAACGCGCCAAGACTGGAACTTGTAGCCGGGGGCGTTGACCTCGGCAACCCGGTTGTGGTCATCCGCCGGGATCACCGCTCCCGGCTACAACGTTACAAAATGAAAGACGGCGAAGAATTTTTTCGGATCAGTCCAGACGTGCGCGAGCTGAAAGCCGGCCGTGGCGGCGAGCGCGGCGAAGCCGTCTACGGTGTGTTTGTAGGAAAATTCCGTGATGATTTTTTCCCCGGCCCCGAAATGAAATTCCCGGTCGGCCAGATGAACCGTCTGGTCGCGCTCGCTGATCAGATGCATCTCGATCCGGGCCGCCTGCTGGTTGTAGATGGCCCGATGCCGCCAGGCCGTGAGGTCGAAATCGGCGTCCAATTCGCGATTTGCGCGGACCAGCAGGTTGAGATTAAAAGCCGCGGTCACGTCCGCGCTGTCGTTGTAGGCCGCTTCCAAAACGTCGGATGATTTTTGCAGATCGACTCCGATGATCAACCCGCCGCTCTTGCCGCAGAGCCGCGCGATGCGCCGCAGAAAATGGCGCGCCACTTCAGGATGCATGTTGCCGATGGTCGAACCAGGGAAGTAGACCGCAATGTGGGCCGGCTTGCGGGAAGGCGTCGGCAATTCCAGCGGTTGCAGGTAGTCGGCGCAGACGGGCAGGATTTCGAGCGCCGGCATCTCGCGGCTGAGGGCTTCGGCCGATTCCGTCAGACGTTGCTTCGAGATGTCCACCGGCACATATGCGATCAGATTCTGCAGATGATCGAGCAGCATCCGCGTCTTCACGCCGGCCCCGGTGCCGAAGCCTACCAGCTCCGCATTTTCACCGATCGACTCCGCCATCTCGGCCCCGTAGTGGCGGAGGATTTCGGTTTCGGTCCGCGTGACATAATATTCGGGCAGCTCACAGATTTCCTGAAAGAGATCGGAGCCGCGCTCGTCGTAAAAGAACTTGCTGGGGAGCGTGCGGGGCGAGCTGGAAAGGCCCGCGATTGCTTCCTCGAGGAAATCGGAAGTCGCTGGCTCGAGATCGAGGAGTGAGACACCGCCGGCCGCGCCGTTCATGCCGGGTCGCGGGCGAGTCGGATGCCGGTGAATTGCCAGCGTTTTTCCGGTTGGAAAAAATTGCGGTAGGTCGGCCGGATGTGATTTTGCGAAGTCGCGCAAGAGCCGCCGCGCAACACCATCTGGTTGCACATGAATTTGCCGTTGTACTCGCCGAGCGCCCCGGGCGCGGCGCGGTAGCCGGGGTAGGGGAGATAGGCGCTGCGGGTCCATTCCCAGACGTCGCCGTAAATCTGTTGCAGCTCGCCGTGAGGCGCGGCGGCGGCCGGGGCGGGTTGAAAACGTTCGGCGTCGACGAAGTTGCCTTCGATCGGCAAGCCGGCGACGGCGCGCTCCCATTCAAACTCGGTCGGCAAACGGGCGCCGCTCCAGTTGGCAAAAGCGTCCGCTTCGAAATAACTCACGTGGGTAACCGGCTCGGCTTCGTCGACCGGACGCATCCCGGCGAGCGTGAAATTCCACCATTGACCGTTTTGTTTCATCCAGTAGAGCGGCGCCTGCCAGCCGCCGGAAACGGGATCTTTGATCGTGGTCCAGCCTAACGAGAGCCAGAACTCCGGCCGGGTGTAGCCGCCCGCTTCGATGAAGGCGAGATACTCGCCGTTCGTCACCGGCCGGGTCGCGAGCGAGAAAGCCGGCACAAGCGCGCGGTGCCGAGGACCCTCGTTGTCGTAGCTAAAGTCGCGACCGTCGTGTCCGATCTCCAGCGTCGTCTCGGCGAAATCCACGTAGCCCGCGGGAGCGTTTTGTCGCGACTCGATCGTTTTCTCCCGCGGCCGAAAAACCGGATGGAGCGGGTTGTGCGAGAAAACGTTTTTGATGTCGGTCACGAGCAGTTCCTGGTGCTGCTGTTCGTGATGCAGGCCAATGATGAAGACCGGTTCCAGTTCCGCGAGCAGTTCATCGTCTGCGCCTGCGAGCAACTCCTCGATGTGGGCGTCGATCGACTCCCGGAAGCGATAGGTTTCGGCCACCGTCGGACGCGAGATCAGCCCGCGCAGGTCCCGCCGATGCATGTCGCCCGCCGCATTGTAATAGGAGTTAAAAAGATAGGCGTATTGCGGGACCGCGGTGCGATAGCTTGGCATCCACACCTTCAGGATGAAGGTCTCGAAAAACCAACTGGTATGCGCGAGGTGCCATTTCGTGGGGCTGACGTCGGGCATCGATTGCACGACGTAATCCTCCGGTTCGAGGGTCTCGCACAGGCGTTTGGAAAAATTGCGGACCTCGCGAAAACGGGCCAACAACCTTCCCGCGCGTTTTTCTTCTCTGGGCAACGGCTGCGTCTCGGCCGGCGCAATGAGTGACGCGCTATTCATTGCTGCTCGCGCTCCTGTTCCAATTCTTCGCGCCGCGCTTCGACCATTTGATCGTGCGCGGCCTCCTCGAGGCCGCCGCTGACCAGTTCTTCGCCGACATTCTCATCCTCTCCGAAACCACTTTTCGGCGCGCGGTGACCGGAGGCGCCGACGACCTCGTCCCGTTCGCTGTGTTCCTCGTCTGCGTCTTCGTCCATTTCGGGCACGTGGGACGTTTCCACGCCGGTCAGTTCGTTTTTCGCCTGATGCCAATCCGAATCGGTGAACTCGTCGGGATTTCGTTCATCGATCATCGCGATCTCGCGCGCTCGCTTCTCGACCGTCTCGGGCGAGGGAACGCCGAGTCCGCTTCCGTGAAGGTTGATTTTCCCGTGCGGGGAGTGCGATCGATCAGGCATAACTGGTAATTCGCTTGGCAGACCCCAAACGTTCGCATCGAAGCGCCGTTTCTGCATCTCGGGTCTTTTTCTTTGGTATGAGAATTCGAATTTTCATCTCAACCCACCGGATTCGGGGAACCAACGTCGCCGCCAGGCACGATCGATCTGGCCGGGCAATCGCCGGCAGTGGCCCGCCCTGTGTTAGTGAGGTTTTGATTGACATCGATCATCCGAAAATAGTAGCCTGATTCAACGTCCCAAG
>DATMNS010000085.1:0-8168 GCA_035568735.1 Chthoniobacterales bacterium
CTTCCGCATGGCCGGTAGCATGGCTGCAGACATCTTCGTAAGTCGGATTCTCGGTCGTGCCGCCGGCGTAGCCGCTCGTCGCGGTGATCACTCCCTTGGTGTTACGAAATAATTCCTCGACGCCCCAAAAACAACCGGCGCCAAAAGTCGCTTTTTCGATGCTCATGGGCTCACCATCAAACGAGAGGGCCAGCCACGCAAACGAGAGGCGGTCCTCCTGGAGGGACGGGCTCTGTCCCGTCCGTGTTTCAGAATCCCGGACGACACCCGCCGCGGCGGGCAGGCTCTGGTCGTCCCTCCAGCGCATTCTCCGGTCGGTCCAGCGCTTGATTACGGCGACACTCCAACCCGCACTTCGCAGAGCGAAGTGGCCGCAACCTCAGCGCGCCAGTTTGTGGATCTCTTCAACCCAGACCAGCTCGCAGGCGCCGTTCCCGGTGTCGGTGCGAGTGAGTGAGCTGCGCCAGGTGCCGATCTCCGGCCCGGTTGCTTCAACGAGCAGGCCGGAGAGATGAATCAGCTCACCGGCACGGAGCGATTTGCATTGGGACTCCAACCCTTTGCTCGACGGGATGAGATGGAGGTTGGTCGCGTGCGAGATGATCTCTTCGGGAGCGATCGGCGGCTGGTGCTGCCACTCATACCAGAAAAAACGTGCGCTTTGGCTGATCTCCAGTTGATCGAGCACCGCCTGGTTTGACATCGGCCCCCAGCCGACCGCGAGATCCACCGGCACGAGGGCGGCCTGGCGATCGTAGCGATAGATTTTTCGATGCAACACCCGCGCGTCGAGGGCGAAATGGGCCAGGGGTTTGAGATGGAACTTTCCATCCTCGAAGGGCGCGTCGTTAGGCGTGGCGTCCGTCTGCAGTGGTTCGCTGGCAATGAGGACGCCGGGCGGATAGGTGAGTGGCGCGGTCATTCGTTCGTAGGCGAACCAGGCGATGACGAGGAGCGCGATAAAGGAGGCGGATTTCACGGTGGGATAACATATGAGCAGCAGATTTGGTGCTACCTGTAGGCGCTTCGCTGTGCGAAGCGCGGGGAAATGACTGCTGCTCCCGGGACTCTTCGTTGCGAGCTAAATCCCGCGCTTCGCACAGCGAAGCGGCTACAACTACATCACCATTCCGCCATCGACCGTCAGCACCTGGCCGGTGATGTATTTCGCTTCCGGCGCGGCGAGGAACGCGACCGCCGCGGCGATGTCTTCGCCTTCCCCGAATTTCCCGAGCGGGATTTTCCCCAGGATGGCTTGCTTCACTGGCTCCGGTAGAACGTCGGTCATGTCGGTCATGATGAAGCCGGGGGCGACGGCGTTCACCGTGATGCCGCGGCTCGCCAGTTCGCGCGCGAGCGATTTCGTCAGGCCAATCAGCCCGGCTTTGCTCGCCGCATAATTCGCCTGCCCCGCGTTGCCCGTCAGCCCGCTGATCGAGCTGATATTGATGATCCGTCCGCTGCGCTGCTTGATCATCGAACGCATGATCGCCTGGGTGAAACTGAACGCGCCCTTCAAGTTCGTATCGATGACGGTCTCCCAGTCTTCGATTGACATCCGCAGGCTCAGTCCGTCGCGCGTCACGCCCGCGTTATTGATCAGAATATCGATCCGCCCAAAGTCTTCGAGAATGCGCGCCGCGGTCGCCTGTACCGCGGAGTGATCGGCGACATCGACCGCGTAGGCTTTGGCGGCATCCGCGCGGCTTGCGTTGATTTCATCAGCGGTCCGTCGCGCATTCGTCTCGCTCCGACTGACCGCGGCGACCCGCGCGCCTTCGCCGGCCAGACGAACGGCGATGGCATGACCGATCCCCCGCCCCGCTCCTGTCACGACCGCGACCTGATTCTCGAATCTCATATGCAGAATATCCTAACCGCAGAGATTGCAGAGGACGCAGAGGAAAACAAAATTATTGTCATCGATCCTCCTCTCTGCGCGCTCTGCCTCCTCAGCGGTTAGCCTAACGACACCAACATCTCACGGCTTGGCCTCGTTCTTCACGATCTTGCCGTCTTTCATGACGAAGAAGACGCGCTCGGTCGCAGTGATGTCCGCGGTTGGATCGCCCGGCATCGCGATCACGTCGGCGAGCTTGCCCTTTTCCAGCGTGCCGAGCTTGCTCGCGACGCCGAGAAGTTCGGCGTCGACCGAAGTCGCGCTGAGCAACGCGTCGATTGGCTTCATCCCGAGACCGACCATGAGCGCGAATTCCTTCGCGTTCATCCCGTGAGGGAAGACGGCGGCGTCGGTTCCGAACGAAATCTTCACGCCGATCCTGAGCGCGTTACGAAACATCTCCGAGCGCGCTGCGGTCGCCGCTCTTCCCTTGGCCTGAACCGCGGGCGGGTACTGGCCGATCTTGCTCATGACCCACTCCGACGCCATCAAAGTGGGGGTGAGATAGGTCCCCTTTTGCTTCATCAAAACCAGGGTGTCGGGCTTCAGAAAAGAGCCGTGCTCGATCGAGTCGACGCCGGCGTTGATCGCCTCGCGCGCGGCTTGGTCGCCGTGACAATGGACCGCGACTTTTTTCCGCAAGCGGTGCGATTCGTCCACCAGCGCCGCCATTTCCGCCGGATCCAACTGCGGCACATCGACCTCGTCGCCTAACGAAAGGACGCCGCCCGAGACAGCGGCCTTGATCACGTCGGCGCCATTCTTCACTTCGTAACGGACGGCTTTCCGAATCGCGTCCGGCCCATCCGCAATACCGTTGGACCAATCCGCCTCGGCGCCGAAAAGCAGGTCGCGAAATCCGTTTGTATCGTCGAAATGGCCGCCGGTGGCGCCGATCCCGTGGGTGGCGACGAGCATCCGCGGTCCGGGGATAAGGCCTTCGTTAATTACGTTGCGGAGCGAGACATCGGGGAAGTCGTGCGAGTTTGGAATCCGACTCCCGAGGTCGCGCACACTGGTAAAGCCGGCTTCGAGGGTGGCGCGCGCATGCGGGATCGTTTCGAGTGCGATCTGGGAAACATTCTCGTCCAGCGAGCGGAGGCGTCGCTCGTTGTAGTTGCCGGAATAGTCGGCCGTCAGATGGGTGTGCGCGTCCATGAATCCCGGGGAAAGCGTCGCGTCACCGAGGTCGATGATCTGCGCGTCGCCCGGGATGGGAAGATTGCTGCCTACGGCGGTAATGGTGTTGCCCGTGACGATGACGACGCCCTTAGGGAGCAGGGTCTTCGTCTTGCCATCGAAAAGACGCGCGGCCTTAAGCGCGATCGTGACCGGCGGCAAGTCGGCTGCGAGAGCGCTCGTTAGGCCGGAGAGCGCGCAGATTGCGCGGAGCAGAAAGAAAACACGTTTCATCCGGCCGGTATAGGAAGCCGGCGGGCAGATTGCAACTGTAGACGCTTCGCACAGCGAAGCGGCTACAGCGCCGGCACCACTAACTCGGTTTCATAAATTGAACCGTCCGGCAGGAGCAGACTGGATTTGAGTTGAAAGGAATCGACCCGCACGAGGCCGGCGTCAAAATCGGCCTGCGCGCGGAGAAAGGGACGAATCGACTCGGCCGAAACATCCTGGCAACGGGCCAGCGTGAGGTGCGGATGCCAGGGACGAAGATCGGCTTCGAGACCCGCGCCGAGCACCGCGTCGGTGACTCTTTTGTGCAGTTGAAAGAGATGCGGATGCCCGGCGCCGACGCCGATCCAAATGATTTTCGGCCGGCCTTTCCCCGGAAAAACGCCCAGGCCACAAACTGGAAGAAAAAAAGCGGTAAAGCGGATGGCGCTCAACTCCGGGCGCAGTTTTTCCTCCGCGTCGGCGGCCACATCGCCCAGAAAACCGAGCGTCAGATGGATTTGCTCCGCGCTCAGCCAGCGAATTCCGCGCCGGTGAGGGTTCAGCCTAACGAGCAGCTCCGCGACCGATTCCGGCAGTTCAAGACTAACGAAAAGACGTTTCGCTCGCACCGCCGCGGCTCACGTTTCGTGGCGGCGTCCGATCGCCACGTCGCCCAGACGACTGAGCCAGCCCGGCACCCGCTGCGCCACGCGTGCCTGGCGGCCGGATTTCAATTCGTCCCCTTCAACCCCGACCGGACCGGGAAGCATCCGGTTGACGAGTTTCATAAATTCCCCGGTGAGGCTCGGGAAAATGGCATTGCCGATGATCGCGACACGCGCCGGCCAACCGATGATGAGCGAGGATTGCCCGCGGCGACAGGCGGCCACAATTTTTTCCGCGGCCCGCTCGGCATTGACCGCGGCGAAGGGCAGCGCGGTCGAGAGCGAGAACCAGGTAAACTCCGCGCCGTGATCGCCTTTGAAGGTGGCATTCGCCTGCGAACCGGTCCGCATCATTCCGGGCGTGACGGTGGTGAGGTGGATGCCTTCTAGCGCGAGCTCGGCGCGAAAGGCGTCGGAGAGCCCGACGAGCGCAAACTTGCTTGCGCTGTAGGGCGCGAGATGCGGCACGGCCACTTTGCCGCCGATCGACGCGATGTTGACGATCCGACCGCCACCGGCCCGGCGCATATGCGGGATGACCTGCCGGATCAAATTGAAAGGCGCCCAAAAATGGAGCTGCATCGATTTTTCGAAATCCTGACGCCGCATGTTCTCGAGCGGGCCCACTTCGATGATGCCGGCGTTGTTAATCAAAACGTCAATCCCGCCGAAACGGTCGACCACGGTCTCAATTGCGCCTAACGTCTGCCCACGGTCGAGCAGATCACAGGGCACGGCCAGCGCTTCGCCTCCGAGCGCGCGCAGCTCAGCGCAGGCGCGCGCCAGCTCGTCTGCATCGCGCGCGAGGAGCGCGACCCGTCCACCTTCCGCCGCGATCCGGCGGGCGATCGTCCGGCCCAACCCGCGGGAGCCGCCGGTGATTAAGATGGATTTTCCGGCGAAAGAAAAATCGTTGCGCAGCAGGCGCGAGACGGCCCAGGTCGCGCAACCGATTCCACCGACGGTGAGCAACAACGAGCGCTTCATCCCCGGACTGTAACAGCGAAAACCAGAGCAGGCGACCGACGCGGGCTCGGCTGGGGATTTAAACGTCGGCTTCGACTGGCGTGGCTTCCGGAGTGCGGTCAGCGCTCGGTTTGCGCACGCTGAAGGCAAGGGTAAACGCCACCAGCAGGATGAGCGCGCTGGCGAAAAACGGCGTGCGCGCATAACGAGTGAGCGGCCGGCCGAGATCAAACATGAGCAGCCAGCCGCCGATCAGCGGGCCAATCAGCCGTCCGCTACTGCCGGCCGATTGCATGAGTCCGAGCGCGCGTCCCTGCCAGCTACGATCGATCATCTGCGAAGCCAGTCCGTTGAGCGTGGGGTTGACCAGTCCGTTGGCAATCGCGAGCGCGGCGCAGGCGAGGAGCAACAGCGGCACCGTGGACACGAACGGGAGGAACGCCATCGCGACGGCCAGCAGGAGCAAACCGGTGCGCGCCAGGGCGGTTTCGCCAAAGAACCTGATCAGCCGACCGATCAAACCGCCCTGCAGAATGACGCTGATGATTCCGATGAAACCAAACACGTAACCGGTCTGGCGCGCATCGAAGCCGAAATGTTTCTCCGTAAAAAGGGCGAAGAGCGTCGTCATGATGGCGAAGCCGGTGATGTGGAAAAAATAGGTGGCCACGATCGTGCCAAACATGCGGGCGTGCCCGTGCCGAAAAACCTCCGCCAGGCCGGAGCGCTTGTGCGGTTGCGAGCGATATTCCGGGGAAAGACTTTCCGGCAGGATGAAGTAGAGCAGGACCACGTTCACGGCGGCGAGCGCGGCGGCGAAGTAAAAGGGCGCGCCATAGGAAATGTGGCTCATGATTCCGCCGATCATCGGGCCAAAGGTGAAACCGAGGCCGAAGGCGGCGCCGATCACGCCCATCGAGCGCGAGCGGTTTTCCGGCGTGCTGATGTCGGCGATATAGGCCTGCGCGGTGGAGATGTTGCCGCCGCTCGCGCCATCGATAATGCGCGCGACAAAGAGGAGCGGGAGCGCCGAGGCCCAACCCATGATCAGGAAGCCGAGCGCGGTGCCGGCCAGACTAACGATCAGCACCGGCCGCCGCCCGAAGCGATCGGAGAGCCGGCCGAGGATCGGGACAAAAACGATCTGCATCCCGGAATAGATGCCGGTGAGCCAGCCAATCTGCACTGGAGTGGCATGAAAATGCTCCGCGTAGAGCGGCAGCACCGGGATGATGATGCCGAACCCCACCATGTCGATGAAGACGGTGAGGAAGATGAGAAAAAGCGGAGACATCGGAAAGGATGAAGGATCAATGCGGAAGGATGAAAAGTGAAATCCTAACGAGGCATTAGAATGACGAATTCCGAATGCCGAAGGTCGAATCAATTCCCAAACTCGAATGACGAACCAAAATCGGCTGGCGGCCGATCATGCGACCTTCGTCCTTCGCCATTCGGAATTCGGAATTCGCCATTGACCCCTCACCCGTGTTTCCGATTGAAGCGCGCCACTTCCCGCGCCGTCTCCCGATCGGTTGCACGTTTCTTCAGATCGAGCCGCTTGTCCCTCGCTTCCTTGCCCTGCGCCACGCCGATCTCGGCTTTGATCCGCCCGTTTTTCCAATAGAGCTTGAGGATGACGAGCGTCCGGCCCGCGATATTCGTTAGGCCGTAAAGTTTGTCGATTTCGCGCCGATGCAGGAGCAGCTTGCGGACGCGTTTCGGGGCCGGCACTTCGTGGCTCGCGCGCTCATACGGCTGGATGTCGGCGCCATAGAGAAAGGCCTCGTCTTTTTCGATGCGGGCGAAGGCGTCGCCGATATTCGCCTTGCCGGCGCGGATGGACTTGACTTCGCTGCCCTTGAGCTCGACCCCCGCCTCGAAGCGCTCGAGGATGTGGAAATCGCGCAGCGCCTTGCGATTGAGAATGGTCTCAGCGGGCATCGGAAAGTGATAAGTGACGAGTGATCAGCGGGAAACGCGGCGCATCCCAGTCCTTACTCGTCACCCACAATTTATCCGCCGCGGCGGACTCGTCACTGCCCTACGCCCCGGCGGGCGTGTCCTTCAGCTCCTCGTAGGTGAGCTTGCCGGCAATAATTTCCTTCAAGGCGATGTCGGTGAGGGAGGACTTGGGGGTCGCTTCAACCAGCGGACGATGCCCGATGCCGAGCTGTCGGACGCGCTTGGATACCACGTTGATCAGGAGTTGCTGGTTCGGGATCACTTTGGCTGCTTCTAGCAGGAGTTGGGCGGTCATATTTCTCAAGGATCGGACGGAACGGCCGGGTTCCGACGGAAATTGCAGGATCGTCGGCGACCCGTTCGTTAGGGCTGAAGAGGTGGAAATCGAAGCAAGCATCGTCGCCGCAAGCGGACTCGGATAATGCGTGCAGCCGGAGGGTTGTCAACGGATTTCTCGTCCCGATTGAATCACTTGCCAGGCTCGGCGAATTGCGCGAAGTAGGGGCGCTGCGTCGCCCCCGGCCCAATGGTCGGCGGGGGAATGCGCGGCAAGAAATTCGGGCTGTGGCTCAGCTTGGTAGAGCGCCTGCCTCGGGTGCAGGAGGTCCAGGGTTCAAATCCCTGCAGCCCGATCTTATCCCGCTTTTTTGGACGGCGACGAATTGAAGCACACCATCCCGCTGCCATTGCTTCGATGACCGACTCCGTTCTCACCACGATCGCCGTCACCGGCTTTACGATTGCGTTTTTTCACGCGGCCATTCCGACCCATTGGCTCCCTTTCGTGCTCACCGCCCGCGCCCAAAAATGGAGCCGGCCGAAGACGCTCGCCGTGACGGCCGTCGCGGCCAGCGGGCACGCCACTTTTACCGCCTCGCTCGGCCTCATTGTCGCCTGGCTCGGCATCGCGCTGAGCGATCGCGTCGGAATCTGGTTCCCGCGGATCGCCGGCGGGGCGCTCATTCTTTTCGGGCTAGTCTACGTCATCCGGCAATTAACCGGGCATACGCACACCCACCTCCATCTGGGGCAGGCCCACTCGCATGATCATCATCACGAGGGGCACGACCATGGCGGAAAACGGCTGTCGCTTTCGAAGTCCGATCTTGCAGCCATCACCAGCCTGCTCGCCTTGCTCACCTTTTCGCCCTGTGAAGCGTTCGTCCCGATCTACGTTTCAGGTGTGCGCTATGGCTGGCCGGGGTTCGCGCTCCTTACCATCATCCTCACCGTCGCCACGATCGCCGGGATGGTCGCTTTCACCGCCCTCGCCCTCACCG
>DATMNS010000086.1:0-3240 GCA_035568735.1 Chthoniobacterales bacterium
CGCGCGTCTCGCGTACTGGTTTCTGCGTCCCGCAGAAACAGGCTTTGCTCACGTTCAGCATAGGAAGTTCGCGACGGTGAGACACCGTCGCCAGCACGCGGGACGCGTGCGCTACCCTGCCTCGTGGCTGCGACGCGCTGACGAATTAGGTCCGCTTAGCGTAGCAGCCGGAAGTTTGTCGGAAGCGACACCGCACTGGCTGGCAAATCGCGATCAACGGAACCGGTGGGTCCACCGCCGGTCTGGCTCTCGGACTCATACACCGCGACCTTCGCGGGCGGTGGTGAAATTTCCGGTTGGCCCTTCGCCTTCAACGTCTCGTTCAATTTCGGCAGTTCGTTGGTCAGCAAGCCGTCGAAATCCTTCATCGCGTCATCCAACTCGCGCCGGAGCGAATCGATCCGCGCGATCTGATAATCGGCCGGCTTGCCCTCGTAGCTCAGAATGGCGCCGTAAAGCTGATCAGTGTGTTCGCGAATGCGTTCTTCGCCGGTGATCGCGCCGCCTTCGGTCGTGGCCACAATTTGTTTGCGGACGGCATCGACCTTGGTGCCGAATTCGGTCATCGCCTGGCGCAGGGCATCATCCTGCTTGAGGGCCGCTCCGCTTTTCGCGAGTCCGGCGCGCAAGGCCATGATCCGATCCATGAACGCGCTCTCGTCGCCGAACAAGGCCTTGACCCGCTCGGCCGCGTCGTACTGCGCTTTGCGATCCGCGTCGCTGAACTTGTCGCGTCGATCGAGCCCCACATTCAGCTTCATTTCATACGGCTTATCGTTCTTCGTCATGCGCACCGTGTAGGTGCCGGGCAGAACGCGTGGACCGGTCACGCCGGCGAAGGCAATCTGCGCGGCGGGCGGCACGCGCGGCGGCTTCTCATGCATGCTCCAGGTGACCCGGTTGAGGCCGGGACGTTTGCTGGCCGGCAGGCTGTCGATCACTTTGCCCGCCGCATCAAGGATTTCGATTTTCAACTTACCGAAAAGGTGACGCGATTTTTGATAATAGGTGATGACTGCGGCGTCCGGTGGATTGTCGCCGGTGAATACCGCCGCGCCGTTAGGCCAACCGCCATTGCTCTCGATGCGCTGCTGCTGGACCGGGTTCGCCGCGACGAAGCTGGCTTCCTGCGTGAGGAGCTCCGGGGTGAGCGAGCGCAGCGGGGTGATGTCTCCGATAATCCAGATACCACGCCCATGGGTGGCGAGCACGAGATCGTTTGTCCGCGGTTGAATGGCGAGATCGCGCACCGCGACGGCCGGGAAACGGCTGCCCTTATATTGGGCCCACGCCTCGCCGCCGTCGATCGAGACAAAGAGTCCGAACTCCGTGCCAAGGAAAAGCAGGTTTGGCTGGACCAGGTCCTCTTTGATCACGTACGCATAGCCGCGAACGCCTTTCGCATCCTGCGGAGTGACTAACGACTTCCAGGTCTGGCCATAGTCAGTCGTTTTGTAAACGTAGGGCGCGAAGTCACCAAAGGTATGGCGATCGAACGCGGCGTAGGCGGTGGCCGGATCGAACTTGCTCGCCTCCACCCAGTTGACCCACGAATTCTTCGGCAGGCCGGGGACGTTGCCGACGACGTTGCTCCAGGTCTTGGCTCCGTCGCGTGTGAGCTGGACGTTGCCGTCATCGGTCCCGACCCAGATAAGGTTTTTGTCCTTGGGCGATTCGCTGATGGAATAGATGGTGGTATGCATTTCCGCCTCGGAATTGTCCACCGTCACGCCACCGGATTGCTCCTGTTTCTGTTTTTCGGGATCGTTCGTCGTCAGGTCGGGCGAAATGCGTTCCCAGCTCTGGCCGTGGTCGCGGGAGCGGAAAAGGAATTGCGCGCCGATGTAGATGGTCCCTTTCTCGTTAGGCGAAGCGACCAGCGGCGTGTTCCAGTTGAAGCGCAGCTTTTCCTTGTAATTCGCCTTCGGTTGGATAATGCGGCCCTCGAGGGTGTGCCGATTGACCCGTCCGACGTGGCCGCCCTGGTATTCGGCGTAGATGTAATCCGGATCCGCCGGGTCGACGAAGGTAAACATGCCATCGCCGTTGAAGAGGTTTTCCCACTGCGCATTGGTGATGCCGCCGGGGTATTCAGACTGGCCGACCCAGCAACTGTTATCCTGCAGGCCGCCGTAGACCTGATACGGGTCGGCGTCGTCCACGTTTACGTGATAAAACTGCGAGATGGGAAGGTTGTTTGCTTTCCACCATTTGTTGCCGCCATCGTAGGCGTACCAAATCCCCCCGTCGTCGCCCGAGATGACGGTTTGCGGGTTGGTCGGGTCGACCCAGACGACGTGCACGTCGCCGTGCGCGCCGTTGAAGCCGCCGACGGTGGCGAAACTCTTGCCGCCGTCTTCGCTCAGAATGAGCGCGCCGTCGGTCTTGAAGACGCGATTCGGGTTTTTCGGATCAACGATCAGGTTGGCAAAATAAAACGGCCGCCAGACCATCCATTGGCTCTTGTCGCGCTGGTTCCACGTTTGCCCGCCGTCGTCGGAGACGAAGAGGGCGCTATTGGTTGACTCGACGAAGCAGTAGACGCGCTTCGGGTTCGAGGGCGCGATTGCGACCGCGAGCCGGCCGTAGGGTTTCTTTGGAAAACCCTTGTTCGCTTCCGGGGTGATCTCTTTCCAGGTGGCGCCGCCGTCCGTCGTGCGAAAGAGTCCGCTGGCCGAGGGATCGTTAGGCGTTTCGCCGCCCGAGCGGTAGATCCAGCCTTTGCGCCGGAAATCCCAGAGCCCGGCGAAAAGAATGTTCGGGTTCGTCGGATCCATCGCGAGCGTTGAGGCGCCGGTGGAAAGGTTGGAACCTTTGAGGATCAGATTCCACGTCTTCCCGCCGTCGGTCGTTTGGTAGAGGCCGCGATCGGGCGAATCGCTCCAGAGCGCGCCCGGCACCGCAGCATAAACCGTGTCGCTGCTCTTTGGACTAACGATGATCTGCGAAATGCGCTCCGAGTTGGGCAGGCCCGATTTGTTCCAGGTCTCGCCGCCGTCGGTCGATTTGTAGATGCCGTCGCCGATTGAGACACTGTTGCGGACCCATGGTTCGCCCGTGCCGACCCAGACGTTCTTCGCGTTTTTCGGGTCGAGCGCGATCGCGCCGATCGATTGCACCGGTTGCTCATCGAAGACCGGGCGATAACGCGTGCCGCTATCCTCCGATTTCCAAACGCCGCCACTGGCCGATCCGACGAAAATCGTCAACTTGCCGGAAGGTTCGCGGTGGGCGGCGAGG
>DATMNS010000087.1:0-2663 GCA_035568735.1 Chthoniobacterales bacterium
AGCTCCGCGCCAGCAAAGGCTAAAGGCGGAAGTGGAGTTGGAGATCAGGGAACGGGGGGAGTGCCTGCGGTCACGCCGAAGGACTGGAGAGGCTGCGGTCGCGGAAGCCTGGGGTGCGGGGGTCGATGACCGCCATTCACAGCTAGAAATTCTGGTTGCCCGGAATTTTGGACGAGTCTTGCGCGGGGACCTGGGCGTGCGTGGTGCTGTCGTGCGCGGGGATCTCGGTGACGGTCTCCTGAGTTTTATCAAGGCTCGCGCAAGCCCCCAGCAAGAGGGCCGCGCCGGCGGCTAACAGAATCGTGAACTTCATCCTCCAATGATGCTTCTCCGATTAGCGATCGACAACGGGAATCGACAGGTTATCCGCTTGTCCCGCGGAGGGTGGCGACGGGCGAGAGCAAGCTGGCGCGGTGGGCCGGCACGTAGCTCGCGATCGCGACCGCGATGATGGCGAGCAGCGTCGCCCAGAGATAATGACGCCAATCCCAGGTAACCAGGAAATGGTTCGCATAGATAAGGCCGCGCACCCGAATCGGGATGTGGCCCACGAGCAGGGTCAGGAGCGCGCCCGCGCCGCAGCCGATGAGCGAACCGGCGCCCGCGATCATCGCGCCTTGCCAGAGGAAGATCGCGCTGATGTCGCCGCGGCGATAGCCGATTGAGCGCAGGATGGCGATCTCTTTTACCTTCGAGAGCACGGTCATGGTGAGGACGTTAAAGATGCCGAAGCCTGCGAGCAGGATGATGAGCGAGACGGTGATGGCGGCCGAAAGTCGGATCGTTAGGAACAATTGCAGATTCGCTTCTTCGCGTTCCTGCCAGCTCTCGGTTTCATGATTGAAAAGCTTCTCAAAATGGGCCGCGAGCGCGGGCGCGCGGCCCGGGTCGCGGAGTTTATAAATGATGAGTGAGGCCGTGTAAGGTTTCTTGAGGAGACTCTGCGCGACTTTGGCGTGGCAATAGATCCGGCCGGAATCGACCACGCCCACACCGCTGCGCGCCGTCGCGGCGACGACAAAACGCCGGTATTCGCCGTCGGGCGAAAGAAGCTGAATGGATTCGCCTACTTCCACCTGGAGCGCCGCGGCGAGGCGCGAACCGACGATGAGCGAGTTGGGGTTGTTGCGAAAGTCGTCGAGCGATCCGGTTTCGATTTGCCGGGCGAGATCGGTTGTCTGCAGATGGAGGGGAAGATCGATCCCGAAAAGATCGACGGTCGCGTTTTGGAATCCGGCCTGCGCGGTGAGCGTGCCGCGGAGCACCGGCGAGCAGGCGACGACATTCGAGAATTGCCGGCTCACCCGCATGATTTCCGATGCGTTGCTGATCCCTTCGAAGAGACGGCGATGCGGCGGATGCACGGGCAGGGGAGGCAACTCCGCGGCGCCCTCGAGGGTCTGGATGCGCGACCGCATCACGAGCGCCCCATTACTTCCGAGGGTGGAGTCGATGAAATTTTTCGCGAAACCCTGGGTCTGGGCCTGGGTGCAGATGAAGATCGCGACGCCGAAAACCACGCCGCCGAGGCTGAGAAAAAAGGCGCGTTTCCGGTGGCCGAGAAAACGAAACGCGATGTAGAGCGGCGGCGTCACTGTCGGGTAGCCGGCTGATCCGGGCCGACCAGGCGTCGCCTAACGAATTGTCCGGGATGCAATTTGTCCTGGTCGGCGACCACGACGAGCGCGCCTTCCTTTAGGCCCTCGAGCGCCTCGCTCAACTCCAGCGTGCGGTAGCCGACCTTGACGGTCCGTGATTCCACCATGCCAAACGCAACGACCAGGACCTGGTCGACGAGCAAGGCCCGGGTCGGCACGAGGAGCGCATTTTCGTGGCGGCCAGTGATGATGTTCATTTCGCCAGTCATCCCGGCCATCAGGTTCGGGGGCGGTTTTTCCAGGTCGAGGATCACGGTGTAACGCTGGGTCTCGGGATCGGCCGCGGGCAGGACGGATGAAACCGTGGCGCTGAACTGGCGGGTGCGATACGCATACATCTGCAGGTCGGCTTTCATCCCGGCCTTCACTTCGCCGACGTCTTCCTCGTCCACCTCGCCACGCACGTAATTCGTCCGCGATGAAACCGTGAGGAGCTCATTACCCTCCACAACGAGCTCGCCATCGATGATCCGGAGCCCGGAAAGGATGCCATCCATCGGGGCGCGGATTTCGCTGTTTTTCATCTGCGCTTCGATTTTTTGCACGCCGGTCCGCAGCGCCTCGAGGTTGCGGTCGCGCTCGATCGTTTCTGTCTTGAGCGCTGCGCGCAGGCGGTTCACTTCGCTTTTCGCTTTCTCGTATTCAACCGCCGGGACGTTGCTCAGCGCGGCCAGTTTTTCCTGACGTTCCACATTTCCTTCCGCGATCTTGAGCGGCTCCGCGGAGGGCAATTCCAGTTGCGCACTTTCGACTGCCGCCTGCAAATCGGCCTGCGCCTGCTTGAGCTGACGCGCGGTGCTTTCGTCCGCGATCGCCGCGAGCAATTCACCCTTGGTCACTGGCCGGCCGATCGCGCCGCGCCCGGCGGCGAGGGGTGGGGCGAGATGAATGAAGCCGGCGTTCTGCGCCCGGACGTTATTCACAAACGACGGCTCGATCCGGACCGTGCCGTAAACCGCGGAGATGGCGGTGCCGCGCTGGACCCGTTCCACTTCGGCGACCGGC
>DATMNS010000088.1:0-9495 GCA_035568735.1 Chthoniobacterales bacterium
AAGGCCGTCGAGCTCATCCGGCAGGACTACGTCGACGGCAGCAAGGTCAGCTATCACGACCTGATCTACGCCGCGATGAAAGGCATGCTCTCTTCGCTCGATCCGCACAGCCAGTTCATGGATCCGGACGACTTCAAGGACATGCAGGACGATACCCGCAGCCGTTTCAACGGCCTCGGGGTCGAGGTCGCGGTTCGTGACGGAGTGCTCACCGTCGTGACTCCGATGGAAGATACGCCGGCGGCCAAGGCCGGCATTCAGGCGGGCGATCAGATTTTGAAAATCAACGGCGCCTCGACCGAGCGCCTTGGACTGCAAGACGCAATCTCCGTTCTACGCGGCGAGCCGGGGCAAAAGATCACCCTCACGATTTTGCGGCCCTCGACCCGGGAGATCAAAGATTACCCGCTCGAGCGCAAAGAAATCAAAGTGCCGAGCGTGAAGGGTGCGCGGCTGCTCGAACCGGAGCTGACCGGGCCGTTCAAGGTGGGCTACGTGCGCATCGTGCAATTCAACGAGCCGACGGCGGAAGAGTTCGGCCAAGCCCTCGACAATTTGCAGAAGCAGGGGATGCAGGCGCTCGTGCTCGACTTGCGCAACAACCCCGGCGGTTTGCTCAACAGCGCGGTCGACGTCCTCGGGCAGTTTCTGCCACCGAATACCAAAGTCGTCTCCACCCAGGGCCGCGCGACGTCGCAAAAGCACGATTACTCGACGCCGGGCGGGGTGAAGGAGCGGCCGCGCTTTCCGCTCGTGGTGCTGGTAAATGAAGGAAGCGCCAGCGGCTCCGAGATCGTGGCCGGCGCGCTCAAAGATTTGCATCGCGCGATCGTGGTGGGCGAAACGACTTTCGGCAAAGGCTCGGTGCAAAACGTGATGCAGATGCCCGACGGTTCGGCGCTTCGCTTTACGACCGCGAAGTATTACACCCCGAGCAAGACGGTGATTCAGGGCAATGGCGTGGCGCCCAATATCCTCGTGCCGCTGACGCCGGAGCAGGACCGCGCGGTGGCCGTCCTGCGCAACAACGACAAGATCCAGCCCGCCGAGGCGATTGGCATCATCAGGGCGAATGACCTGCAAATGATGCGCGGGATCGACGCGCTCAAAGGGGTGATGATTTACGCGGAGCAGACCCCGCCGAAAGTCGACGCAGTGAAGAAGTAACGGCGGCGGAATTATCACCGCAGAGCGCGCCGAGCGGTGCGAATTCTCGAAGATATTTCATTGTTTCCTCTGGAAACTCTGCGGTTAGATGAACCCTTTGCTCCTCGCCATTGAGACATCGTGCGACGAGACGGCCGTCGCCGTCCTGCGCGGTCGCGTCTTGCTGGCCAGCGAGGTCGCTTCGCAAGGCGCGGCCCATCAGCCCTACGGCGGTGTGGTCCCCGAGGTCGCGGCGCGCCATCACCTTCGGCACGCACCGCGGCTGCTCGCGCGGGCGACGCGTGACGCCGACATTTCGTTAGGCCAGGTCGCGGCCTTCGCCGCCACGAGCGGACCGGGGCTGGCCAGTTCGCTCATGATCGGCGCGTCGCTCGCCAAGGGGCTCGCGCTCGGTTTCGATAAACCGTACCTCGCGATCAACCATCTCGAGGGCCATTTGCTCTCGCCCTTTTTCGGGAGCGAGGCCGGAATTGAGCCGAACGTTGCGCTCATCGTGAGCGGCGGGCATACCATGCTGGTGGAGGTGAGTGGGGTGGCCGATTACCGGGTCATTGGACGCACCGTTGATGACGCCGCGGGCGAAGCGTTCGATAAGGTCGCCAAGATGCTCGGGTTCGCCTACCCGGGCGGACCGGAGATCGAGCGCTGCGCACAAGGGGGCGACCCGGCGCGGTTTGATCTGCCGCGCAGCATGCTTCACTCCGGCGACGCGAACTTCAGCTTCAGCGGGTTGAAAACGGCCGTCCGCTATCTCTTGCCGAAGATCTCTCCGGACGATCAGCGCGATCTCTGCGCGTCGTTCCAACGCGCGGTAGTCGATGTGCTTGTCGCGAAGACCATCGCGGCGGCACGCGCCGCGCGCTGCCGGCTGGTGACGGTGAGCGGGGGCGTGAGCTGCAACGGCGAGCTGCGGGCGCGGATGTCGTTAGGCTGTGAGCAGGCCGGGTTGGAGCTGCGCTTCGCGGCCCCGCTTCTCTGCACCGACAATGCCGCCATGATCGCCTTCGCCGCGCTGCTCCGCCTGGAGCGCGGCGCTTCGACTCCCCTCACGACCGAGATCGATCCCAACCTCGCGCTGGTGTAACTCCTTTTCCGGGGAGCGCACGCGACCCGCGTGCTGGTTTCGGCGACTCGCCGAAACAGGCTTTCTTCTTCGGGCGGCACAGAGGGAAAAGTTCGCGATGGCGGGGTCGCCATCGCCAGCACGCGAGTCGCGTGCGCTCCCCGGAGGTCAGTACTCGCGCACGAGGAGATAATTCGCGAGCGCACGCAACGTCTCCGCCCGTTTGCCTAACGGGTGGAGCGCGCTGTGCGCTTGGCGTGTCAGCCGCCCAGCCTCCGCTCTCGATTTCTCCAGACCCATGACCGCCGGATAAGTGGCCTTCTTTGCCGCGACATCCTTTCCGGCGCTCTTGCCGAGCTTCTCGCTCGTCTGGGTTACGTCGAGAATGTCGTCGATCACCTGGAAAGCGAGCCCGAGCGCGCGACCAAAATCACTCACCGCCTTGAGTTGGGCCGGCGTCGCGTTCGCGCTCATCGCGCCGAGGCGGACGGAGGTGGTCAATAAGGCGGCCGTCTTGTTTTCGTGGATGTAACGCAGTTGCGCGTGGTTGATTCTCTGGCCCTCGCCCTCGAGATCCGCGACCTGGCCGGCGATCAGTTTGCGGCTGCCGGCGGCAATCGAGATCTCGCGAAAAATCGCGCGCAGATCATAACGCGGCCACGCTTCCGTGGTGGCGGCAATTTCGAACGCGATGGTGAGCAAGGCATCGCCCGCCAGGACGGCGATGCCATCACCAAAGACTTTATGGCAGGTGGCCCGGCCCCGCCGGAAGTCGTCGTTATCCATGCTCGGGAGATCGTCGTGAATCAGCGAGTAGGTGTGGATGCACTCCATCGCACAGGCGAGCGGGAGCGCAGTATTCGTTAGGCCACCACAGGCTTCGGCCGCGGCGAGACAGAGGATCGGGCGCAGGCGTTTGCCCCCGGCGAAAAGCGAGTAGCGCATCGCCTTGTGAATCGTCGCCGGCTTGGTCGATGCCCTCGGGAGAAAGCGATCAAGCGTGCGATCGACCTCTTTTTGGCGTGCCGCGAGATAGCGTTTCAAATCCACGATCCCGCGAATGTGGAAAATGCCGGGAGGTTGCGCAACCGGAAGTTAGGCGGGACGCCTAACTTCCGGTTGCGCTCAGCCTCCGACCGCCTGGTAATGACCGAGGCCGCGTTTCCACATCAGATTGGCCGCGGCCCACATCGACAGCATCCAGCCGCTCTGGATCGCGAGCCCGCTCCACATCTCTGCGCCGCGCAATCGTCCCTGGAAGATCGCGATCGGGCAAAACAGCTCGTAATAGAAGGGCAGCCATTTCATTACCGCCTGGATCGCGGGTGGCATGATATCGAGCGGGAACATCTGGCCGCCGAGGAAATATTCGAAGCTGTAGACGATGAAAACGATGGTCGAAATCTCAAGAATCCAGAAGGCCATCATGGAGAGCGCATAGGTCAGAAAAAACTGAATCAGGGCCGACAGGAGCAGGGAAACGAAGGCCGCGAGCCAGGTTAACACGTCGTTAGGCAAAATAATGAAACGGCGGAAATAGAAGAAGATCGCCGCGATTGGGAGAATCGTGACCGCGGTGTAAACGAGCCGGCCGCTGAGGAAAATGCTGAAGCGGTAACCCAGATAATTCACCGGCTTGGTCAGGAAGGAATTGATCTGGCCCTCGCGAATATCAGCCGCGATCTGCCATTCGTCCTCGGTCGGCGTGACGAGGTTGCTCACCAGGATGGTGAGCAGGTAATAGTAAATCATCGAGCCGTAGTCGTAGCCGCGCATGCCGCCGCCGCTCTCGTGGAAAATCGCTCGCCAAAGGAAAATCGTGCCGACCAGGGGGATGACGCCGAAGATCGCGCGTAGCAAATAGTTCCAGCGATACACAAACGTGTTCTGGATCCCGAGATTGAAGACGGTCAGGTATTTCCGCGGGTGCACGAAAGAGATTTTTACCACGGATGACACGGATGGAAGAGAGATTCTGCCGGTTCTCCTTGGATTCGTGTCATCCGCGGTCCGATATTTCAGAGCCGGCTCGGCAGTTTGCGCATCTGCTTATTTTGCCAGCGGCTCATGAGAACAAGCGCACAGATCGCGCCGATCAAGGCCATGAACATGTCCTCCTGCGTGTCCCAGACATCGCCCTGCGTGCCGAGAAAAGCGGTCGAGGCGGAGCCGGCCGTGAGCGCGGTGACCCATTCCAGAAGTTCGTAGAGCGCGCTGATTCCCATGCAGATTAGGACCACGATCGCGAATCGCCAGCCGCTCGATGACACGACGCGCAGCCGGATAAACAACTCGCGCGCGATCAGCGCCGGAACAAAGCCCTGCGCGAAATGTCCGAGCCGATCGAAATGATTCCGCTGCCAGCCGAAGATCGGTTCGATCCAGGTAAATAGCGGCACGCGCGCGTAAGTGTAATGACCGCCGACGCCGAGCAGCATCATGTGCAGCGCGATCAGGGTGTAAACGAGCGTCGTAAAACGGAAGCGACTGTAGGTCGCGATCAGGAGCACAAGGCCGAGAATTCCCGGAGCGACCTCGAGCCACCACGTCAGGCGATCGTAAGGATGCCAGCCGGACCAGGCGAAAACGAGCCCGATCGCGCCAAGCAGCACGAGATGGAGCGGCGAAATGCGAGTATTCACTGGGCGCGTGCGGTTACGAGTTCCACCGCGAGTCGGATCGCGGCGGTCATGCTGTCGGCGCGCGCGATCCCCTGACCGGCGATGGCAAAGGCGGTGCCGTGATCGGGACTGGTGCGCGGGAAGGGGAGACCGAGAGTGACGTTCACTCCTTCGTGAAAGGCGTGAAGTTTGAGCGGGATCAATCCCTGATCGTGATACATGCAAAGGACCGCGTCGAATTCTCCCTCCGCCGCGCGATGGAAGACGGTGTCGGGTGAAAACGGGCCGGAGAAAGGCGGCGGCGAGGGTTGAGTGACGAGTGACGAGCGATTGAGTTGCGCGATCGCCGGAGCAATGATCTCGATTTCTTCGCGTCCGAGCGCTCCGGATTCTCCAGCGTGCGGGTTGAGGCCGGCAACGGCGACTCGACACCCACCGCCCCGGTGTGCCAGAAAATCGGCGAGCAACGAACCGACTCGGACGATCTCGTGAGTCCGCAGATTTTCCGGCACGGAGGCGAGCGGGATGTGCGTGGTCACGAGCGCGACGGTGAGCCCTGCTCCGGTGAGCAGCATGGCGAAGTTTTGGACTCCGCAGCGCGCGGCGAAGAATTCGGTCTGGCCGGAAAATTGGAATCCGACTTCATACATTGCCGCCTTGTGAATCGGCCCGGTAACGACGGCATCAATCTCTCCCGCAAGGGCGAGCGTGGCCGCTTCCTCAAGCGCGGAAAGGGCAGCGCGCGCGCCCGCCGGGTTAGGTTTGCCTAACGAATGCCCGGCCGTGGCACCGAGCAGACGATAATCCGCCTCGGGTAACCGGCCCGAAGCGAGCGCGCCGCGGACAATCTCCGGCCCGATGCCTGCGGGATCGCCCAGGGTAATGCCGATGCGCGGGTGCATGCGGCGCAATGTCAGCAGCGACGCCTTCGCTGGCAACCATGGAGACGTTTTGCTTTGTGAAACGCGGTACCGCCGATGCCCGCGCCTGACAGAGCGCGGCGCCGACAGGAACCGGCAGGCTTAGAAGGTTTTAATGTAGGCTTTCGCGCGCAGGCTGGCGAGCCAGTGTTCCTGCAACTGCTGCGCCTGCTCCTGCCGCAATCTCCCCTCGATGTCGGCGCGCACGTCCTTGAGCGGTTTTGCTTCGCCCCCCTGTCGCGCCTCCACTTTCAGAATGTAATGATTGCCGCCGATATCGACGACCTTGCTGATCTCTCCGGGCTTGAGGCTAAAGGCGACTTCGGAGAGCGGCGCGGAGAGGGTCTTGTCGTCGATCCAGCCCCAATCCCCACCCAGATCCCGCGTGCTGTCTTCCGAATACATCTGCGCCATCTTGTCGAAATCCGCACCGGTGATGAGCTTGGCGCGAATCTCCTCCGCCATCGATTTTTGCGCCGCGCCGCCGCCGGAATCGAGATGTCCCGGGATCATGATCATCCGGAGTTTGACCTGCGCCTTGCTCGAGAATTGGTCGCGGTGCTGGCGGTAGTATTCGTCGATCTTCGCGGGCGGGACGAGGAGATTCGACTTCACATTCTTGGAGCGCATCGCCTGGATGATGATTTTGTCCCGTTCCAGATCGCGGAACTTCGACATGGTGTACTTCTGCGCTTCCATCGTCTTGATGAACGCATTGCGGTCGCCGCCGAAGTTATCTTTAATTATCGCGTCGACGCGTTCATCGACGAAGTGCGAGGGGATGGCGAATTTCTCCTTTTCGAAAGCCTGGATAATGAGCTGGCGATCGATCAAATCCTGCAAAGCCGCCTTGCGCAGATCCGTGATTTTTTTGACCAATTCATCGCCGGAATACTGTGAGCGGAGCAAACGCTCGCGCGGCTCGCAGACATCGCGCACTTCGGAATAAGTGATGACCTTGTCGTTTACCACCGCCGCGATGCCATTGACCGACTCCGCGCCGAGAGTCGGAGCGGTGTTCGCTAACGCGAGGCAGGAGAAGGCGAGGAGCGTCGCCATCGGATAACGCCAAATGAAGTTTAAAGTTGCTTTAACCATTGCCACACCTCAGGGAGATTGAGATCGATCCTACCGGAAGTTAAACGAGGAAATTTGCCGTCGACAAGGATAAAGTCGCCCCGCCGGCTGAGCATCAATTTGTCCTCACGCACCTCAACCCGCGTGACCTGACCGCGGGCGGCAGCAAGCTTGATTTCGCTGAGGAGGAGCAAATTGTCAACCGCTGGCGGCCACTTTCCGAAGCGATCGCGCCAGTCGCGCCGCAGCCGCTGGAGCATTTCGACGGTCGCGATCTCGGCCAGATTCCGGTAGGCTTGGATGCGCAGCGCGGCGTCGCTGATATATGCGGTCGGGATAAACGCTGGGATGAGCCGGGCGGGGCCGACGGCGAGATATTCGCCTTCGTTCGTGCCGACGAAATCAAGCCGCACCTCGACTTCGAGGCGGGGCCGAAGCTTTTCGCCTTTCAGCTGGGCAACCGCTTGTTTCAAGAGCTGGCAGTACAGATCGAAACCCACCGCGACGATATGACCGCTTTGGGCGGTGCCGAGAATGCTGCCCGCGCCACGAATCTCCAGGTCGCGCATCGCGATGCGGAAGCCCGCGCCTAACGAGCTGTATTGCTGAATGGCATTGATCCGTTTGCGCGCCGCGCCGACGGTCATCAACTCGCGCGGGAGAAGCAGATAGGCATAGGCTTTGTGCTCCGCGCGCCCGACCCGTCCCCGCAATTGGTAAAGATCGGCCAGCCCGAAACGATCCGCTCGATCGATGACAATGGTGTTCGCATTTGGAATATCGAGCCCGCTCTCGATAATCGTGGTGCAAACCAGCACGTCGATTTTTCCCGCGACGAAGCGCTGCATGACGGCTTCGAGTTCATCCGCGTCCATCTGACCGTGGCCAATCTCGACCCGGGCGCCCGGGCAAAGTTCCGCGATCCGGTCGCGCACTTTGCCGATCGACACCACGCGGTTGTGGAGGAAGTAAACCTGCCCCTGACGCTCGAGTTCGCGCTGGATCGCGTCGCGGATGATGCGTTCGTCGTAGCCGCAAATCACCGTCTCGACCGGGAGGCGATTGAGTGGCGGCGTCTCGATCGTCGACATGTCTTTGACCCCGACTAACGATAAGTAAAGCGTGCGCGGAATCGGCGTCGCCGAGAGCGTGAGAACGTCGACGAGCTTGAAGAGTTCTTTGAACTTTTCCTTATGCAGCACGCCGAAGCGCTGTTCTTCGTCGATCACCACCAGGCCGAGATCCTTGAAAACCACATCGCCGGAGATGAGCCGGTGCGTTCCGACGACGACATCGACGCCGCCCTCGCGTAATTGCTCGAGCACCTTGCGCTGCTCCGGGGGGGAGCGGAAACGGCTCAGCATTTCGATTCGTACCGGGTAATCGAGCATCCGCTGCCGAAAGGTCTCGAAATGCTGTTGTGCGAGCACCGTGGTCGGCGTGAGGACGGCGACCTGTTTGCCTTCCATCACCGCTTTGAAGGCGGCGCGAATCGCCACCTCGGTCTTGCCGAAACCGACATCGCCGCAGATCAAGCGATCCATCGAGCGCGGCTCCTCCATATCGCGCTTCGTCTCGGCGATCGCCTTCAGTTGGTCGGGCGTCTCGCGGAACGGGAACGAATGTTCGAACTCGAGCTGCCACTTGGTGTCGTGGCCGAAAGCGTGACCCTGCTGGGTTTCGCGTTCGGCCTGGAGCGCCAGCATTTTGCCCGCGTAATCGAAAATCGAGGAAGCGGCGTTCTTCTTGGCGCGCGTCCACTTCGCGTCGGCCAGCGAACTGAGGGCCGGCGATTTTTTTCCGACGCCGACGTAGCGCGAGACGAGGTAAGCCTGCTCGAGCGGGACATATAGTTTGGCTTCTTCCGCAAACTCGATCGCGAGCACTTCGCCGGCCTCCGCGCCGCCAAATCTTTGCAGGCCAAGGAAGCGGCCGATACCGTGCTCCAGATGAACGACAAGATCGCCTTCGTTCAGTTCGCTGAAATCAATTTGCGCGCGGTGCGTTCCAAATTTCGCGGTTCGCTGTAAACGCCGCCGACCGTGCGTCGGCGCGCGGCCAAAAAGCTCCGCGGCGGCCAGGACGACGAGGTGAGCTGCTGGAAAGCAGAAGCCGCGGGCGAGGGTGCCCTCGATGAGGTCGATTCCGCCTAACGAAATCGTCGTCTCCGCCATGATCTCGCGGAAGCGCTCAATCTCACCTTCGGTCTGGAAGTAAATCGCGATGCGCGCCCCGTTTTCCTGCCAGGTAGTGAGCCGGGCGAAGAACTGCCGTCGTTTCGCCTCGGCGATGATGAATTCCCCGGTGTCAAATTCGCCCAGCTCGCAATCGACAAACGCGCCGCTGAAGTCCTCGATCTCGCCCTGGCTTTCGATCCACCCCTCGCTAATGCCGATATCCGCCGCTTCGTGCCCCTCTTCGATCGCAACCGTGAGATGTCCCGTTCCAATGTAATCGCGCACCCTTCCACTCTGATCATCGGCCGCGCCTAACAGGAGCTCGGCCTGGTCCAGATCGCGCAGCGAGACCTGAGTATCGAGATCGAATTCGCGCAGCGACTCAACCTCGTCGCCGAAAAACTCGGCGCGCAGCGGTGCCTGCGCCTGCCACGAAAAAACATCGAGAATCCCGCCGCGGACGGCGAACT
>DATMNS010000089.1:0-6790 GCA_035568735.1 Chthoniobacterales bacterium
CCGCCGATTTTCACGACCTGCCAATCCGAGGCGGCGTGACCAGCGGTGGTTAGAAGGCAGAGGAGCGCGAGAGTCGCGATGAATTTGGACAGGGCGAACATGGACCGGCATTATGAGGCATTCGCGCGCTGGCGGCAACAAAATCCTTTTGTGCCATAAAAAATGAAGGCCGCGCTTAGGCCCCCTTACGTAATATTGGCATGCCGGCAAAATCCAAGAAACAGCAGATGGCGGCCGGGGCCGCCCTCGCCGCCAAACGGGGCGAGAGAAAGAAGTCATCACTCAAGGGCGCCTCGAAAAGCATGGCGGAATCGATGAGTCAGAAGCAGCTCAAAGAGTTCGCCAGCACGAAGCGCAAAAACCTGCCGACGAGGAAAAAGAGCAAGAAAGGCTGACGAATCTCCTCAAGCGCAGCCGGTCGATATGGCGGCCTTAGAAGCGGTAGCCGCTTCGCTGTGCGAAGCGCGGGGGTGAATTCAGTAGCCGTGGAGCCAGCCCGCCTGGCGCAAAAGTTGTTTGTAGTCAGGATCATCGGCCGCGAGCGGCGGGAGCCAGAGACCAAGCTTTTCCCGCTTCCACCACAAACCCTGTGGATTGGGCCGGACGAACGAGTAGCGATACCAGACGGCGCGGACGTAGCGCGGCGGTTTCTGCGGAAACGGATTGGAACGAAAAAGCCCGACTCCTCCGGGATCGTTGTGAAGCAGTTTCCAGATCAGGTTCAGCGTCCAGGGATATTCGTTAGGCGAACCCATCGCCGCAAACCACATCTGCCAGTCGAGCCGCAATTGGTAGGGCGCGACTTGCGGCGGGCGCTCATCGAGTGCCACCGGCAGGCCTTTGTAGGGATAAGGTTTCCAATCGGCCGCGTCGTCTGGGACGGCCGCGTCGGTTCCTTCGAAGACGACGTTGTAACGCTCCTTTCCGACCGTGCCAAAGGCGCCGTAGGTGTTGACCAGATCCAACCGGTCGAACGAAGTATTCATGATCTGGCGGGGCGAGAAAATGTTGCAAATCGGCTGAATGCTAAGGGCCGCGACGAGCGCGGCGATCGCCCAGGTCACCCCCGACATGGTCGGCGAAACGACGGCCTGGCCTGCGGCCGCTTCCGCTCTTATCGTCAGGCGACGCGGCAGGATTTTCGCCCAGGCGCGGTCGTCGAAGCAGGCGAGCGCGGGCACGACCATGAGCCAGTTCAAGAACGAAAGGTTGCCGCCAAGGGAGATCACAATCTGGAATGCGATGATCACGCTCCCCGCCACCGTGCGCAAGATGCGCGGCCAGAAGACAAACCCGGGCGCGACCAGCTCGGCGAGATGGTTGAAAAGAGTCCCGCCACGCAGAACGCCGCGCGGCAGAAAATGGAACCAGCGGCTGAGCCCGTTCGGGATTGGCTGCGTCTCGAAGTGGTAATAAAGCGCAGTCAAATTCCGCCAGCTCTCGTCGCCCCGGATCTTGATCAGCCCGGCGCCGAACATGATGCGGAAAATGAGGGCGCGAAAAAGCCAGATGATGACGAGCGGCGGTGGGCGTCGCGGAAAAGGCCGGCCGTCGAGCAGCGGACAGAGAAAGATGGCAAGAAAGCCGGTCTCGAGGAGCTGCATTTCCCAGCCATAACCGTACCAATCCTGCCCGACGTGGACGAACGACATGTAGAGAACCCAGAGCACTGCGAGCAGGAGTGCGTTCGCGTAGCCGGCCGCCACGACGCAGGAAAGGACGACACCGATCCACGCGGTGGCGCCGAGAGCGGTATCGGAGTGATTGAGCCAGAAGATCGACGGCAAGCGGAGAAATCCGCCTAACGAGCCGCCAAGCGCTTGACTGACCCGCTCGAGGAAAAGGCCGAGCGGGAGGAGACCATCGGAGCCGATGAGCGGCAGGATCTGGGTGGCGGCGACAAGAAAAGCGACCGCGTAGACGATTCCGAGCAGTCGCAGGATGACAAAACGCGTCAGCCAGTAGGTGCCGCGATCGGGCAGAGCGCGCTCCCAGTGCTCCAATTTCACACGAGTACGATTGTCGCCGTGCGCCAGGGCGGATTCAAGATGCGGCGGCGAGCGCCGCGGCTGGTGTCGGCCGACCGATGTCGACACGGTCCTCATGCCGCCGGACCCGAAGTAATTTTGTCCGAGGGTTAAATGCGAAGGCGCGCGGCTTCGGCGACGCGCCTTTTGCATTTCTGGCGAAGGGATACGCGGCGGCGCGTCCCGGACATGCGGAAGCATGTCCCTCCGGCATTCGCGATTCGTTAGGCGGGATCGGGCGACTTCTCGCTCGGCGCGGATTCCTTTTTCGCCGGACGCCGGACGAGCGTGATCTGCTTGATCCTGGCCGAATCGGAGGGGCTCCACGTCCCAATCTCCGGATCGTCCTTGAAGGCTTCGTGCACGATGCGCCGCTCGTAGGAATTCATCGGCTCAAGTTGGAGGGGCCGGCCGGAAAGGCGGACCCGTTCCGCGAGCTGGCGCACGTGGTGCACGATTTTATCCTGGCGCATCGAGCGGTACATTTCGCAATCGACGACCCACTTCGGCGCGTCGGGATTTTTTGCCTGGAGCACGCGGTTGAGAAGGAATTGAACCGCCTCGAGCGTTTCTCCCTCGCGGCCAATCAATCGGTCCGCTTCCTCGGTGTAAATCTGCAGCGTCGGATTGCCGCCTTCGCTTCGGGTCTCCTCGATTTCCACCACGAAACCGAGATAACCGAGCATCGTGTCGAGGAGCTCCTTCGCGTTGGCGTTGGGTTCGGCTTCGGTGCTCATCAGCGTCGTTTTCCTTTTCGTTTCGCCGGCTGATTCACTTTCTCCAGTTTCGGCACCGGCTGGTTCCGGTTCTGGTACAACTGCAGAATCGTGAACAGGTTCTGAGTTGTATAATACAAAGCGAGGGCGGCTGCAAAATTGTAGCAGAAGACGACGAAGATCAGCGGCATAAACATCATCACACGCTGCTGCGTGGCGTCGCCGCTTTTCGGAGTGATGTGCGTCATCCAGAAGCTGGTCCCGGCCATAATCAAAGGCAGAATGTTGATCGGCCAGCCGAGACCCGGAATATGCGCGATGGTGTCCGGCTGCGAGAGGTCGTGCACCCAGAGGAAGCTCGCGTTGCGCAGCTCGACCGCCTGCCGCAGCATGGTGAAGAGCCCGAAGAAGATCGGAATCTGGATCATCATCGGCAGGCAACCGCTGACCGGGTTCACCCCGTACTCTTTGTACATCTTCATCACCTCGGCGTTCATCTTCGTCGGGTCGTCCTTGTACTTTTCCTTCAGCTCCTGCATCTTGGGCGAGAGCGCGGCCATGCGGCGCATCGACTTGTTGGCCTTCGTCTGAAGGGGCCAGAGGATGAGCTTGATGATTGCGGTCAGCACGAGGATGGCGAGGGCGTAGTTGCCCAGCAGCCGGTGCAACAGATTCATCATGTTGAGGAGCGCTTCGCTGACCAATTTCCAGAGACCGAAGTCCATGATCTCGGCCTCGTCGTGCGTCAGCTGCGCGAGACGGTGGTAGAGCTTCGGACCGACGTAGAGCTGGAATTGCACGGTCGCGGTCTGGCCCGGCTGGACTTTGAATCCGGGCATGCCCATCGTCCCTTCGATCCCGTACTCGGGCTGGCCGTCGTCTTTTTTCCGCGCCTCGAACCGCCGCGCCCAGGCTTCCGTCGCCTTCGTCCCGAGCGGAGTAATGAGCGTCACGAAAAACTGGTTGCTTACGCCGAGCCATTCCCCGCCGGTGATTCTCTCATCGAAGAATTCCTGTGCCGCGCGTTTCTCCACCCCGACGAAGGGATAGGTCTGCGCGGCGAACCAGGTGACATCGGTCGACTTCGTCTTGCCCTCGATGCACCACGTCAGGCGGGTGTAATTAGACAGATCGTTGCGGTGGATCGGGGCCGCGGACCCGAGGGCGATGAAATAACCGGGATTGGAGTAGGCCGCTGGGCCGTTGTTTTGGAAATCGATTTCCATCTGCGCGATGTAGTTGTCGCTCTCGTTAGGCGGCGCGGGCAGGCTGAACTTCTTGCGCAGCGTCACGCCATGCGGGAGCGACCGCTCGAATTGCACACTCCCCTGCCCCGGCACGACCGAGAATTCCTCGAACATCGGCGCCGCGGGTTTCTCGACGATCGCGCCGATCGGCATTCGCCGGAGCGCGTTTAACTTCACCGGTTGCCCGTTTTCGCCGCGGTGCTTCGGCAAGACGGCCTCGGCGATGCCGCCGCCGCGATTCGTCAGGAGCAGCTCGAGATCGGCATTGCGCAGCGTCGTCGTCTGTTCGACGAAAGCCGCCGGAGCCGGCGTGGGGGACGATTCGTTAGGCGGAACGGACCCGGTCGGGCCCGGGGCCGCGGCGGCCGGAGCAGGAGCTGGCGTGGCCGAACGACTGGGGGAAGCGACGATTTTCGCCGGCACGGGCGCGGGATGCTGCACCATGTAAACCTGCCACGCGATCAGCCCGATGATGCAAAGCGTAATGGCAATCCAGGCTTGTCTGTCCATAAACTGATTGGCGTCGATTATTCACGGACATGCGATTGCCAATGGCCGATTGCCAGTTGCCAATTCATTGAACGTTGAACGTTGGACGCTGGACGTTGAACGTTTTCCCATCCGGGACCGGGTCCTCCCCTTGCCCGCCCCATGGGTGGCAACGCGCGAGTCGTTTCAGCCCGAGCCAGCTCCCGCGCAGCGGGCCGTGGCGTTCCACCGCCTCGAGAAGATAGGCCGAGCAGGTCGGATGAAAACGGCAACCCGTGGACGGCCCGCCGAGCCAGGAGAGGAGCGGCGAGAGGGTCCATTGGTAGGCGCGGATGAGGAAACGAACGAGCGGCACCATCGTCAGGGGCGTAGGATAGAAGCGCGCTTTGTGAGACGCAACCACTCATCTTCCAGCGCCGCCGAGCTGGCACAGGCCGCCGCCGGCCGCGCAATCACGACGAGCCAGAGCCCCTGCATGAGAGCGAATTGATGACGCCGCACAATCTCCCGCAGCCGCCGCCGCACCCGATTCCGGACGACCGCTCCACCGACCCTTCGTGAAGTAACAAACCCCACCCGGAGCGCATCTCCGCCTTCCGCCTCGAGCAGGCCGAGCATGAGGAGCCCGCCCCGCACCGTGCGGCCCTCGGTCCGGACCCGGTCGAACTCGCGACTCAGCCGCAAACGGCGCGACGCGGGCAATCGGCAGCGCGGAGGTTTTGGGGTCGCATCGTCCATCCCGTGGCCAGCTTAACACACCGCAAAAGTCACACGAATGCCACTCGAATTCCGGCGGGCGCCATGCCAACTTCCCCACGATGAATCTCCGGTCATTCGTCGCCGCAGCGCTCTTTCTCGTCATGGCGGCGCCTTTCTCCACCGCCGAAGAACGCGGCACAGGCAGGCATGTGGTGGTGGTGGTGTGGGACGGAATGCGACCGGATTTCGTCAACGACCAGCACACCCCGACGCTTGCCGCGCTGGCTCGCTCCGGAGTCTTTTTCAAAAACAATCATCCCGCCTTTCCCAGCTCGACGAACGTGAATGGCGCGGTCCTAGCGACCGGCGCGGAGCCAGCCCATAACGGCATCGTCGCGAATCAGGAGTTCCGGCCGGAAGTCGATCCGCAAAAGCCATTCGACACCTCCGATTTTGCCGCGCTCGACGATCCGGATGCGCGGATCAGCAGGAAATTCATCGCTGTGCCGACAGTCGCCGAGATCGTCCAGAAAGCGGGCTATCGCACTGCCGTGGCCGGATCGAAGCCGGTGGCGCAACTCAGCGATCGGACCCGCAAACGCGAGACGGAGGTCGCAAAAAAGTCGGTCGTCGTTTACGGCGGCAAAGTGATACCGGCCAGCCTCGAAGCCGTAATCACGGCAGCGATCGGACCGATCCCGCCCCGAAAAGCTTTCCCAAACCAGGGCGAAGACGACTGGACAACCCGGGCGCTGACCGACGTGCTTTGGAAAGCCGGAGTGCCGAAGTTTTCGCTCCTTTGGTTGAGCGAGCCCGATCTTTCGCAGCACGAAACCGCCCCGGGCTCGCCTACTTCGCTCGCCGCGATCAAATGCAGCGACGATAACCTCGCAAGAGTCCTCGATGCCCTGAAAACGAAGCACGCCCTGGCGAACACCGACGTCTTCGTCGTCTCCGATCACGGATTCTCGACGGTCGATCTCGCGGTCGACGTGGCGGCGCGTTTGCGCGCGGCGGGTTTCGACGCGGTCCGCGCCTTTGTCGATAAACCGAAGCCGGGCCAGATCCTCGTCGTCACCCTCGGCGGCAGTGTCGAATTCTACGTCGCTGATCATGACGCGGCGATCATCGGCAAGCTGGCTGATTTCCTGCAGCGCTCCGACTTCGCCGCCGTCATCCTGACCCGCAGTGCGCAGGCCGGCACTTTCACGTTCGAACAGGCGCAGGTGAACGCACCAAATGCTCCGGACGTCCTCGTCGCCTGTCGGTGGAATAATCAGCCTAACCAATTTGGGATTGCGGGACAGATCGCGTCCGACGTCGGCAAGAATGTTGGCCAGGGCAACCACGGCACTTTGAGTCCGCACGACATGAATAATACTTTGATCGCGAGCGGGCCCGATTTCCGGCGCGGCTGGACGGACGAAATTCCGAGCGGCAACATCGACGTCGCCCCGACGGTCCTTTCGATGCTCGGCTTGAAAACGTTGGAGGCGATGGACGGCCGCGTCTTGGTGGAGGCACTCGCCGACTCGAAACCCGTTCCAGCGGTCAGGACGCAGGAACTCGAAACGCAAAGTGATCTGGGCGATTTCACCTGGCGCCAGACGCT
>DATMNS010000090.1:0-24497 GCA_035568735.1 Chthoniobacterales bacterium
ATTTTGTTTTTCTCTCCTTCGCCACTTTGGCGGCGACGCGATGGACGATGTCGATCTGCAGTTTCAATTCTTTCGGAAATCCGACGAGTGGGATCATGATTTCCGGTCGGACTTTTTTGCCCTTCTTCTGCACTTCGGCCGCGGCTTCAAAGACCGCGCGCGCCTGCATCTCGGAGATCTCGGGGAAAGTGATGCCGAGGCGGCAGCCGCGATGGCCGAGCATCGGATTGAACTCGTGCAATTCATTGACGCGCCGCGAAATTGTCTCGGCCGGCACATTCATTTTCTTCGCGAGATCGAGCTGCTGTTCTTTCTCGTGCGGGAGAAATTCGTGCAGCGGCGGATCGAGAAAACGGATCGTCGCCGGCAGACCATCGAGCGCCTTGAAAATGCCGGCGAAATCCTGGCGCTGATACGGGAGCAACTTGGCCAGCGCCTTGACGCGCGCCTCTTTGTCCTCGGCAAGGATCATTTCGCGCATCGCGTCGATGCGATCGCCCTCGAAAAACATGTGCTCGGTGCGGCAAAGTCCGACGCCCTGCGCGCCGAAAGCGATGGCGTTCTCGACCTGCTCCGGCGTGTCGGCGTTGGTCCGGACCCCAAGCTTGCGCGCGCGATCGACCCAGCTCATCAGCTTCGCGTATTGTTGATAGGTCGCGCTCTTCTTCCCATCGAGTGAACGATCGACCAGCACCTGCACGATCTCGGAAGGCGCGGTCGTCACTTCACCGGCGAAAACCTCACCAGCGGTGCCGTCGATCGAAAGGTAATCGCCTTCCTTCAAGGTCACGCCGTTCGCCGAGAGCGTGCGTTTTTGATAATCGATCTCGATTCCCGAAGCGCCGCAGACGCAGACTTTGCCCATCTGCCGCGCAACGAGCGCGGCGTGCGAGGAAACGCCGCCGCGGGAAGTGAGAATGCCTTCGGCGGCAATCATCCCGCGCAAGTCCTCGGGGGAAGTTTCGACGCGGGCGAGAACCACTTTCTCGCCGCGATGGGCGCGGCGGACGGCTTCTTCCGCGCTCAGAACAACGTGACCGGAAGCTGCGCCTGGTCCGGCCGCCAAACCGCCGCCAATTTTCTTCGCGCCAGCGATCGATTTGCGATCGAAGATCGGCGCGAGGAGGTGGCCTAACGAGTCGGCTGGAATACGTTTAATGGCGGCTTCTTTCGTAATCAAACGCTCCTCCACCATCTCGACCGCGATGCGCACGGCAGCGAGGCCGGTGCGTTTGCCGTTGCGCGTTTGCAGGATGTAAAGCCGGTTGTCCTCAACCGTGAACTCAAGGTCCTGCATATCCTTGAAATGTTTCTCGAGGAGGGCGCGTACTTTCATCAGCGCCTTGTGCGCTTCCGGCATTTCTTCCGCCAGTTTCGCGATCGGGTGCGGCGTGCGCACGCCCGCGACGACGTCTTCGCCCTGCGCGTTGATCAGATATTCGCCGTAGAAAACTTTTTCGCCGCTCGCCGGGTCGCGCGTGAACGCGACCCCGGTCGCGCTCGTGTCACCCATGTTGCCGAAAACCATTGTCTGCACGTTGACCGCCGTGCCCCAGTCGTGGGGAATGCCGTACTTGCGGCGATAAACGACCGCGCGGTCGTTGTTCCACGAACCGAAGACGGCGCCGATGGAACCCCAGAGCTGTTTTCTCGGATCCTGCGGAAACGATTTTCCAGTGCGTTCCTTGATTAGCGCCTTGAAGCGCCTAACGAGTTCCATCAGGTCATCGACGGTCAGCTGGACGTCGGGGAAATGGTGGTTGCCATAGCGTTGGTCCTTGAGATGCTCGATCACGCTCTCGAACGGCTCGTGATCTTCGCCCGCGCGCTTCTGCACGCCCATCACGACGTCACCGTACATTTGCAGAAAACGGCGATATGAATCCCAGGCGAAGCGCGGGTTGTTCGTTTTCTGCGCGACGATTTCGACCACGGTGTCGTTCATCCCAAGGTTGAGAATGGTGTCCATCATTCCCGGCATCGAGTCGCGCGCGCCCGAGCGCACGGAAACGAGGAGCGGGCGCTCTTTGTCGCCAAGTTTCTTGCCGACCGATTTCTCCACTTTGGCAAGCGCGGCCTCGACCTCAGTCTCGAGTCCGCGCGGGTAAGTGCGCTTGTTCGCGGAGAAATAAGTGCAGACCTCGGTCGTGATCGTGAACCCGGGCGGGACTGGCAAACCGATGCGCGTCATCTCGGCGAGGTTGGCGCCTTTGCCGCCGAGAAGGGGCTTCATGCTCCCTCCCCCGTCGGCTTTGCCGTCGCCAAAATAGTAGACGCTGCGGCGAGCCTTGGCCGGTTTGATCTGGCGTTTCGGAGCGGATTTCGAACGGGGCGACTTCGCTTTCTTGGCCATGAGAAAAAAGGGTGGCGCTCAAAGGCGCGCGGAAGCGCAAGCTAAAGCGCGCGCGCGGGGTGTCAACGCATCCCCAAATGCGCAGCCTGATTTTGCTTTAGCGCGCCGCGCCTACGCGGGTTCGGAGGCAAGCACGTCATCGATGGCGTCAGCAAAATCGTCCACGCCCGACATTGGCACGATGATGACATTTCGATGACCCTGACTGTCTTCAGTGATGCGCAGGAATCGGCCACGGCCATTTTCGCGCAGATCGATTGAAAAGAGCTTTCGCTCGATCTGCAACTCTCTTGTTTCAATGATGCTATCCATTTTCGACGGCGCGGATGTTAGGCTGGGCCGCCAAGAAAATGGAAGAAAATTCTTTGGAATTTAACGGCCTCGGCGTCGGGGCTTGGCCGGACGGTCGTCCACGATCGCAAAATCGGCCTGGCGCTTGAAAACATCGATGCGGGCGACGACCACTTTCAACACGTCGCCGACCGCGAGGATTCGTTTCGATTGTCGGCCGAGCAGCCGCCGGCGCGCGCCATCGAAGATGTAGAAATCGTCGTTGAGCGACGAGACATGGACTAGCCCCGTCAGGAGGACGTCCGGCAACTCGATGAGCAGGCCGTAGTTGCGGACTTCGATCACGACCGCCCGGAAAACCTGCGGATTTTTCTCGGTTAGCTGCCGCTGGAGAAACTCAAGTTTCTTCATTTTCACCGACTCGTTTTCCGCCTCGGCGGCGACGCGTTCGGTCGTCGAGATGTGTTCGGCGATCCCGGCCAGTTCGCCGGCGCTCCCGCGCGCTCCGCGCTTGCCATCGCGTTCCGCCAGGGTGCGATGCACGACCAGATCGGCGTAACGGCGGATCGGACTCGTAAAATGCGCGTAGTTGTTTTTCGCGAGACCGAAATGACCGAGTGGCTGCGTCGCGTAGCGGGCGCGCTTTAAACTTTTCAGCAACCCAATTTTCAACGCCTGCTCTTCCGGTTTGCCGTCAAAAGATGCGAGGAGCCGCTGCAGTTCGCGGCGGTGCGTCAGGTCGCCGGCGTTAAATCCGTAGCTGATCACGAACTGGCGATACTCGGCCAATTTCTCAGGGTCGGGATTTTCGTGGACCCGATAAATCGTCGGCAGAAGCCGGTTTTTCAGCTCGGCCGCGACCGCTTCGTTGGCCGCCAGCATGAATTCCTCGACGAGTTGATGCGATTCGTCGTTCTCGATCCGCTCGAGACGCAACGGACGGCCGGTCTGTTTGTCGACGATCACTTTCACCTCCGGAAAATCGAGATCGAGCGAGCCGTGAGCGAAACGGCGGCGGCGCAGGATCGAGGCGAGGTTCCAGGCCGTGTGCAAACGATGCGAGAGGTCGTCGTTAGGCGATTTTTGCAGGAGGGCGTAGGCCTCCTTGTAAGTCAGCCGGCAGGCGCTCTGGATGATGGTGCGGGCGAAACGCGCACGCTCTGGGGCACCGTTCCGGGCGAAGCGGATGAAGACGGAATGAGTCAGCCTAACGACATTCGGATTCAGGCTGCAAACGCCGTTGCTCAGGCGCTCGGGCAGCATCGGGATGACGCGATCGACGAGGTAAACGCTGTTCCCGCGATGCAGCGCCTCGCGATCGAGCGCGCTGCCCGGGGTGACATAAGCCGAGACGTCCGCGATGTGGACACCGAGTTCCCATTCGCCGCCCGCGAGTTGCTCAACATTGATCGCGTCGTCGAAATCGCGCGCATCGTCGGGATCGATCGTGACGATGAATTTTCCGCGCAGGTCCTCGCGCTCCCCGAAGCGAGCCGGATCGACCGTTCCCGAAATCTTATTCGCCTCCGCCAGGACAGCGGCCGGAAACTCGAGCGCGAGGTCATTCTTGCGAATGATCGAGAGCATGTCGACCCCGGGGTCGGTGGCGCGACCGAGCAGCTCGATGATTTCGCCCTCGGGATTGACGTGGCGCGACTCCCAGGCTTCCAGCCTAACGACGACTTTGTCCTCCGGCGCGGGCGACCGGGGCGCGCCGGGGAGCGGGCGGGGCTGCACATAGACGTTGTGCACGAGGCGCGGATCGTCCGGCACGACGTAGAAAAAGTTTCGCGTTTGCTGCAAGGTGCCGACGATCGTGTCGTGGGCACGCTCCAGGATGCGGATGACACGACCTTCGGGGCGGTTGCTCCCGCTGCGCGCGCGCGCATAATCGGCATCGCGCGTAATCCGCGCGACGACCCGGTCTCCGTTCATCGCGGTGCCGGTGTTCTCCGCGGCAATAAAGATGTCGCCCTCGTCGGAACCTTCGCGGGCGAGAAATCCAAAGCCGGCCTGGTGGATTTGCAGGCGGCCGGTCGCGAGATCGGCTTCCGCGGGCAGGATATAGCGATGCTTGCGAATGCGGGCGATCTCTCCGGCGCGCTCCAACTCGCGCAACGCTTCCTTCACGCCGTTTCGACCCTCGCTCTTGAAGCCGAGCGCGCGGGCTAGCTCGGCCTCGTCGAGCGGCCGGTATTTCGGCGTGCCGAGGAGGGCGAGGATTCGTTGCTTGGTGTCGGCGACGCGTTTCATGCTGCCCTGCGATGATCGAAGAAACCGCGCTGATTGAAAGCAGACATTTGCGACGGCTCGCGACGCGCCAACCTGGACCGCGCCCCCAGGTTTCTATCTAATCCGCGGCCGGTCGAATAAAACGACGGCTGTGTTAGTCTGAAACAATCGATGGAGGCGACGCGCTGGCAGATAGGCGACAAAGTCCTCGACCTGACGGCTCGAGCGAGGTTGATGGGCGTGCTCAACGTGACTCCCGATTCATTCTCCGACGGCGGGGAATTTTTCACGACGGAAGCGGCGGTCAAACACGGTCGCGAGATGGCGGACCACGGCGCGGAGATGATCGATGTGGGCGGCGAGTCGACGCGGCCCGGCGCGCGGCCAGTTGCGCCTGACGAGGAGATGGAGCGGGTGCTCCCGGTCATCCGGCAGCTCGCATCATCCGTTGCGGCCGCCATCTCAATCGATACCTCGAAGGCGGTGGTGGCGCGGGCCGCGCTTGCCGCCGGCGCCACGATCATCAATGACGTGACCGGTGGGCAGCGCGACCCGGAAATGTTCGCGCTCGCCGCGGAACGGCGCGCGGCCCTCATCATCATGCACATGCAGGGCACCCCGGAGACGATGCAGCTCGACCCGACCTATGGGGATGTCGTCGACGAGGTGGCCGATTTTTTTCGACAGCAATTTGCGCAGGCCGTACGCTGCGGAGTAAATCCCATGTGCATCGCGTTCGATCCCGGCATCGGCTTCGGCAAGACAGTCGCGCACAACCTGGAATTGCTCGCTAATCTCCCGCGCTTGCAGGTGGAAAATCGGCCGCTCGTGGTCGGCGTTTCGCGCAAATCCTTCCTCGGAAAAATTTCCGGCCTGCCGAGCGACCGGGCGAGCGCGACGGTGGCCATGACTTCGCTGCTGCGCGCGCGCGGCGCACACGTTTTGCGGGTCCACGACGTGCTTACAAATGCCAGCGCGCTACGAACAACGGAAGCCTTGTTGGCCGCCACTCGATGATCCACGAATTCACCCTGCTTTGGTTCGATAAATGGCGGAGCGCCGTCGAAATCCTGCTCCTGAGTGTGGTGATCTACTACGGTTATCTCTACTTTCGCGGCACGCGCGGCGCCAAAGTATTGACCGGTCTGGCGATCGTTTTTCTCACCCTGATCCTGATCTCGCAGCTCTTGAACCTGGTCGTGATCAGCTTCATCATCCGCAGCTTTTCGGTCTTCCTCGCGGTCGCGCTGGTGGTGATTTTCCAACCCGAATTGCGCCGCGCACTGGCAGAACTCGGCGGTCATCCCATCTTTTCCCTGACGAGCGAGAAGCGCGAGACGGTGCACGATCTGGCGGAGGTGGTGACGCAGCTTTCGAACAAGCAGTTCGGAGCGCTGATCGCGATCGAGCGCGATACTTCGATCAAGATCTATGAAGAGACCGGCGTGATCGTCGATGCGGCGTTCTCGACGGAATTGCTGCTCACGCTTTTTCACCCAAAATCCGCGTTGCACGACGGAGGCGTGATCCTGCGCAACGGTCGGATCGCTGCCGCAGCCTGTATTTTTCCGGTGAGCCAACGCGAAACGCTCGATCGCAGCATTGGGCTACGGCATCGGGCCGCGCTCGGCATTACCGAAGAGTCGGACGCCGTCGCGGTCGTCGTCTCCGAGGAGACGGGGGCGATCTCGATTTGTCACCGACGCCGGCTCGAGCGCAATTTTTCCCCCGAAACCTTCCGACAGCGGCTCGGCGAAATCTTACTCCATCGCACTCATGAAGAAACTGATCCTGAACAACTGGCGCGCGAAGCTGACGTCCCTCCTGCTCGCGACCGCGCTCTGGTACCTCATCAAGAAGAACGTAACAACGACACCCTCGCCGTCTGAGGTCGGGAGCCGGCCGGAAACGGCGGAGGTTCGTTAGGCGGTCCTAGCGCAAAAAGCGGGCGAGGTTCTGATCTTCCCAGCGGCGGGCGCGCCGGTAGCGCGGGAAAGCTCTTTCGCGCCGATAAAATTCTTCGGTGTGGACCCGGCGGCGGCCGGTCGCATCCGTTTCCTCCGGCACGACTGAATGCAGCATCTCGTGATAAAGCACGTACTCGAGAAACCAGCGCGGAACGAACGGCTGATCGAGCAAGGGATGAATCCGAATGACGCGATCCTCCTCCTGGATCGAGCCAAAGATGAAATATTCTTTCGGCCGCTCTTTCCGTCGCCGACCCCAGAGCACTTTGTAACCACGCAGTCGCCCGCGGAAATGACGGTGATTCACGCGATCGAAGATGTGGCGCAGATCAAAATGGCGACCTTCGTGCCGAAGATTCAACTGCCGCTGCAGCGGCAGCGTCGGCCGGGCCAGTTTTCGTTTCGTTTTCTTTGCCATCGGAAACCCTCGATCCAGCGGGAGAACTGACAGCAAGTTTAGTTTTTCTTTAGCTTACTGACAAGGTTCAGCGTTTGTCAGAATGAAGAAGCATATCGTAAATCGTTGGCGTGGAGGTGAATAAAATTTATTTTCGCCAGCATTTCGTCGGCTACTGGACTTCCGCCGCCCCTTTGCGATCTTTAACCTCTGCGAACGGAAAATAGCCGGCCACCAGATGACACCATTTCTTCGTAAACTACTGGGTTTAAATTGGTTGCTGATTGTAAATATGCTGGCGTTGGCCATTTTCGGCGTGGTCGCGATCTATAGCGCGACCTACATGCGCCAGGATCCGGCCGCGGCGGAGTTTTGGCGCAAACAAGCGAACTGGGTCGCCGTCGGATTCTTCGCTTTCATCGTCACGAGCCTGATTGACTATCGCTGGATCAAATGGGGCGCGCTGCCGATGTATCTGGCTGGTCTTTTTTTTCTGATCCTGACGCGTTTCATCGGGACGAAGGTTTACGGGTCACGCAGTTGGCTGCATCTCGGGCCGATTAATTTTCAGCCAGCCCAGCTCGCCGTCGTCGCCGGCATCATGGTGCTCGCGCTTTTTCTGAGCCAGTTCCGGCAAATGCATCCGATGCTGCGCCTGACCCTTTGCGGAGCGATTGTGGGCGCGCCTTGTCTGCTCATTTTGATGCAACCCGATCTCGGCGAATGCATGATCTGGGGGCCCGTCCTGCTTGCGCTGCTTTTCGTCGGCGGACTTCCGTTGCGCTACTTGATTTGCGTTGTGCTCATTGCGGTGGCGTTTATCCCGATCGCCTATGTCGAACTAAAACCCTACCAGCAGGAGCGCATCACCGCGTTCATCAACCCCGATATCGATCGACAGGGCTCGGCGTGGGCGATCAATCAATCGCTCATCGCCATCGGCTCCGGCGGCTGGTCGGGGAAGGGATTCAAAGCGCCGAATACGCAGATCGAGCTCGGTTTTCTCCCCGCGACTGCGGTGCATAACGACTACATCTTTTCCGCCATCGGCGAGCAGTGGGGTTTTGTCGGCGGCATCGCCCTGCTCGGCGCCTTTGGCCTGATGTTGCTGACCTGTCTGTTCGTGGCCTACAAAGCGAGCGACCTTTTTGGGCTCTTGTTGGTCATTGGCATCAGTACCCTGATTTTCACCCACATCTTTCAGAACGTCGGAATGACGATCTCCATCCTGCCGATCACCGGCGTGCCATTGCCGCTCATCAGCTACAGTGGTTCCTTCGCGCTCATGATCATGTTCGGTCTTGGGATCGTGAACAGCGTCTGGGTGCATCGCAAAGTGCCGGTGCGCTGATTTGCTGAACATGCCTTCGCCGTGGACAAATCCGCGGCTTTGGCCATATTGCCCGTCCCGATGTCCATTCTGATCGACTCCCTGCTTGTGTTCGAGGCGCTCGTCGCCCTGCTCATGATGCTCTTCATCCTGATGCAGCGACCGAAAAGCGAGGGACTCGGCGCGGCCTTCGGCGGTGGCGTGACGGAAAACATCTTCGGAGCGCAGACCACGAATGTGCTCACCACCATCACCACGTGGCTGGCGAGCATCTTTTTCATCGTCGTGCTCGCGCTGTCGGTGCTCTACGCGCACCGCGGGGCACCCGATTCGGCCGTGCGGCGGGAATTGATGAAAACATCGGCCGCAGCGAAGGCGGCCGCGCCGCTTCCGGCCAAGGCTGCGGCCAAGACCGCCGCCGCCGATGCCAAACAGAAAGTGGCTCCGGAAGCGAAAGCGAGCGTCCCGCCAGCTAAGACCGCGCCTTCTCCGGCCGCGTCCGCGCAGCCGAAACCCTAGTCGCCGCCAGCTCGCTCCGCCGCGCGATTCTTGTAATCGCAGCGGCCCGACGAATGTTGAGACGCGGAGATGACATCGACTCAGCAACGGACACTGGCCTCTGCGAATTGCGAAATCGCCTTCGATGATCGCACTCGCCGGCTCTACGCGACCGACGCCTCACTTTATCAGATCGAGCCCGCCGCCGTCGCCTTCCCGCGCAGCGCAGAGCAGGCCCGCGACGTCATTCTCGCCTCTGGCAGCGCCGGCATTTCCGTCTCGCCACGCGGCGCGGGGAGCGGCCTTTCCGGCGGCGCGCTCGGCGATGGCCTGATCGTCGATTTTTCGCGCCACAACCGGCAGATCAGCGCGCTGAATCTCGAGCAACGGACTGTCCGCGTCGGCGCAGGCGTCGTTCTGGATCAACTGAACGCCTTCCTCGAGCCCCACGGATTTTGTTTCGGCCCGGACGTTGCGAGCAGCTCGCGCGCGACCTTGGGCGGAATGATCGCGAATAACTCCTCCGGGGCACATGTCCCGGTATACGGCACGACGGCGGATCACGTGCGCGCCCTTGAAATTGTGCTCGCCGACGGTCGCACCGAGACGATCGGGGCCGATCGTCCGGCGCTCGCCGCGGAGCAGGAAATGATTGCGCGCCTTGTCCGCGCGCAAAGCGCCGAGATTGCGGAGCGCATGCCACCGGGAATGTTGAAGCGGTGGTGCGGCTACGCCCTCGAGCGTTTTGCGCGCGCCCCCGCCAACCTGATCGAGATTTTATCCGGCAGCGAGGGAACATTGGCCGCGATCCTGTCCGGCGAACTGCGGATCGTTCCGCTGCCGCGCGCCAAAGGGTTGGGCCTGATTTTCTTCGCTTCGGTGGGGGAAGCGATGCACGCGACGGTCGAGCTGCTGGATCTCAGACCGGCGGCGATCGAACACATGGACCGGCCGCTCTTCGAGCAAACGAAAGGACAGCGGAACTTCGCAGCGGCGAGAAGCTTGCTCGAGCTCGACACCAAGCCGTGCGAGGCGATCCTGGTCGTCGAATTTTTCGACGACGTGGCGGATCGGCTCGCCGCGGTCGCGGCGCGGAAGCTTGGATTGCGCACGCTGATTTGTGCGGATGAAGCGGAGATGAATCTCGTCTGGTCGATGCGCAAGGCGGGTCTCTCCCTCCTCACGGGAAGACCCGGAGCGGCCAAACCGGTCGCGTTCATGGAGGACGCGGCCGTGCGCCCGGCGCAGTTGCCGGCCTATGTCGCCGGGCTGGAAGCGATCATGCAGCCACTTGGTTTGGATGTCTGCTATTACGGCCATGCCGCGGCGGGATTGCTCCACGTGCGGCCGGTGCTCGATCTGCACACCGCGGCCGACTTGAAAAAATATCGGCAGGTGGCGGACGAAGTAGCGGCCCTCGTTAGGCAATTCAAAGGCTCGCTCTCCGCCGAGCATGGCGTCGGAATGGCGCGCACCGAATATCTACGCGGGCAGGTCGGGCCCGAGTTGTTCGAGGTCATGCGCGCCATCAAACGTGTTTTCGATCCGGCGAATCTTTTTAATCCGGAAAAGTTGATCGGCGACGGTCGCTTCCGGATCGACCAGGACCTGCGGGAGAATTTTCGCCGCCCGATCAAGCTGCCCTTCACTCCGGTGCTGGCGTTTGCGGCCAAGGACCATTCCTTCATTGGCAACCTCGAGCAATGCAACGGTTGTGGCGGCTGCCGCAAGGAAACGCCCACCATGTGTCCCACTTTCCTCGCCACCGGCGAGGAATACATGTCGACGCGCGGCCGAGCGAATGCGATTCGGGCGGCGCTCGATCTGCGAGTCACGGGCGGAGACCCATTGCGCGCCCAAATCTTGGAAGACGCGCTGAGCAATTGTCTCTCCTGTAAAGCATGCACCACCGAATGCCCCTCGAATGTAAACCTCGCCTTGCTCAAGGCGGAACTGATCCACGCGCGCCACGAACGCGATGGCCTGCCCTGGCAGACGCGCATTTTAAGCGCCGTCGATTTGTTAGGCCGGCTCGGCTGCACCCTGCCGGCGCTGGCCAACGCGGCTCTCGATTCTCCGCCCCTCCGGGCAGAGATGGAGAAAACGCTCGGGCTCGCGGCGCAACGATCACTGCCACACTACGCCGAGGAGCGCTTCGATCGTTGGTTCGTCAGGCACGCGCGCCCGACAGACGGAAAGCCCCGCGGCCGAGTGATCATTTGGGACGACACCTTCATGCGCTATCACGAGCCGCACATTGGGATTGCGGCGGTCAAAGTGCTCGAAGCGCTGGGTTTTGAGGTCACGCTCCCGACCGGTCGCCGGTGCTGTGGGCGACCCGCGTTTAGCCTGGGGAACTTGCAGGAAGCCGTCCGGCTCGGCCGACATAATCTCCATCTGCTCCAGCGCTCGGGCGAGACGACGCCAATACTTTTTCTCGAGCCCTCGTGTTACTCGATGTTCGTTGAAGACTATCGCGAATTGAACTTGCCGGAAACGGAGGCGGTCGCGCGCCGCTGCTTTCTTTTCGAGAAATTTGTCGACGACCTGTTGGAGCGCGAGCCGGACGCAATCCGGTTCGCGCAGCGCGCGGTCCCGGTTGCGATTCACGCGCATTGTCACGCGAAGTCACTGCTTGATCCCGGATTCATGGTGCGCCTCGCGGAACGGCTCCCGGGCCGGAAGGCGACCTTGCTCGAGACCGGCTGCTGCGGAATGGCGGGCGCTTTCGGAATGTTGAAAGCGAAGTACGATCTTTCGCTCAAGGTGGCCGCGCCACTGGTCGAGCTGGTCATCGATCAACCAGTCGATGCGGTCGTCGTCGCCTCCGGCACGAGTTGCCGCCACCAGATCGACGATCTCACGCCGGCGCGTCCGCGACATATGGCGGAGCTGCTGGCAGACGCGATCGCTCGTTAGGCGAAATCTGCCTTACGGTTTCGGCGGAGCCGCCGGTGGGCTGGCACCGGGCTTGGCCGCTGTGCCTGGCGCCGGTGGCGCGCCACCGGGCAGATCCGCATCGACAGGGACCGCCAGAATGTCGGGTTCGGTCCACGATTCGGTGCGACCGGCGAGTTCTTTGCGCAAGGCACCAACTCCCTCCGGCGCGATCGGTCCGCCGGTGTTGCCCCATTCCTGCCGAACGTAGGTCAGCACCTCAGCGATTTTCTGGTCGTTCAGAGTTTTCTCCCAAGGCTGCATCACGGCCGTGCCGAAATGTTGACCCTTGATTGTGAGCGGACCCTGCAAACCCTTGAGCACAATCATCACCGGCCGGCGCCCACCTCCGTTGACGATCTCCGAGCCGGCCAGCGGCGGATATTGCCCCGGCACCCCGAGCCCGTTTGCCTGGTGACAGGTGGCGCAATTGGCGGAGAAAATCTTTTGGCCTTTCTGGACCGGCGTTAGTTCGGCCACCTGCTCGGCGCCCCCCGCGGCACCCGCCTTGGTCGCAACGCGCGGCGCGCCGCCCAGGTAATCGAGCCCGTCGCCGCTAAAATTTCCGGCATAGCGCCCGAGGTAGGCACCGCCGAAAAAGACCGCCAAACCATAGATGGTGATCAGCCAGAAGGAGAGCGGCTCGTGGCCGACCCGCGGCTCGCTTTTTTCCCTAACGATCGCCGCGTGCGTGTCGTGGATGCGCTGCGTTTCGCCGTAATCCATTCCCTGGCGCGGCAAATTCTCAGGCGGCTGGCCGGTCATTTCTGCGGCTCCTTGGCGGGCGCAGGCGCGATGGTGGCCGGCGCCTTCGCTTCCTTCAGGGGATGCGATTGGTCGCGTGACATCAGGTAAGCAACGAGACATTTGGCGTCGTAGCTTGGGACGATTTCCCAACCTGCCGCCGGTTCTTCGTCAGGATCGCCGGCGAAATTAATGGCGTCGGGCGAAGCGCTGCCGGCGATCCGGCGTTTCTCGTAGAGGAACCGAAAGGGGGGCATGTTGGAATCCTCCGAGAGACTCCGCGCATTGTAGAGGTGGCGATGATGCCACGCCGCGGTGTAAGGCAAGGGCTTGCCGTCCGCGGTTAGCTCACTGGCATTTGCAACTAACGAGGGCGCGGGCGTTGGAGCGTTGGCAACGGGGACCGCAGCCGGCGCCGGCGCACTGGTTCCGGCAGGAGATGCTGCTGCGGCGGCGGCAGCGGCGGGAGAAGCGGTCGCTGCCGGCGCACCAGCTGCGGATACAGCCGCACCAGTCGCCGGAGCAGCCGGAGCAGCCGGGGCTGGGGTCGCTCCTTTCGCTTCCGGCATCGACCGATGACCGACATTAGCGAGATCGGGCCCGGTGCGCATCTTGCCGAGAAAAACGATCGGCTGGAAAATGTAATCGCGCGGCGCACTGCGGCGGTCGCCCCATTTGCGCTCCAGATCGGCACCGCCGTAATCCGGACGCACTTGTTGCGAATGACAATAGACGCAGCCATTGGCGGCGTAGACCTGCGCGCCGCGCAGCGTCATGCCGGAGGGCGGCGCGGGATAAACGTCGCCACCGTCCTCATCCGTTTGTGGACTAAGACTGCCGATCTGCAGGTTCGGCACCACTGTCATGCCGAGCCACGAGAAGGCGAAGATGCCGAAAATGCCGAGGAAGAGTGGCTGTAGTCCCTTCATCAGTGCCCCTCCCCCGGTTCACGCTCGAGTGGATTCAAGAAAGTCGGGACGCTCGCGGTCCGGCCAAAGCCGAGCAGCATCAAGCCAAAATGGAAGGCAAAGACAAGGTGCGAAACCGTCAACAAAATCCAGGATAAAGTGCGGCCGCGCAGATAAGGCAAGACCGTGTCCGTGATTTCCGAGAAGGGGAGCGTCGGATCGTTCAGGCTGAGGCCCTGGGCGAATCCGCCGACCAGAAGCAAGAGCACCATCAAGCCGATGCCGTAGGCGGAACCCCAGAAGTGCAACTTGATGAGGGAGGCATAACGCCACTCGCGCCCGACGAGCCGTGGCACGATGTAGTACATCGAGCCAAAAATCACCATCGTAAAGAAGGCGTAGAGGCCCATGTAGGTGTAGGCCACGCTCGCTTCCGTAAACTGGACAATCCGTGCCATCGAGCGCAGGGAGATGATCACACCAACCACGCTGAAGGCGGTATAGGCGATCGCACCGAAAACCGTAAAACGCAGCGTCGGGCTATAACGCATCAACGGAAAATAGCCGCGCATGGTCATGTGATGATTGAGGCCGACCGTAGCCACCGGGATGATCGTGAGGATGGTAGCGGCGATGCTCGCGGTGATCATCCACGCCGGGAACGGTCCATCAACCAGACGCTGCATTCCGGTCCAACTGGAGAAGAGCGCGAAGGTCCAGAATCCGATGGCGGCCAGATAATAACTGTGCACCGGCCGGCCGATCACTTTCGGGATCATGTAGTAGGCCGTGCCGAGCCCGATCGAACCGAACCAAAGGAAGAGGAGATTGTTGGCAAACCACCAGTTAACCGCCGCCTGCATCACGCCCTGCACCGGAAGAAGGAAAAGCATGACCTGCGCGGCGGCGTAGAGCCATGGAAACCAGAGGAACGCGCCTAACAAATACCATTGCGTGATGTAAACGTGTCCGCGGCGCCGGTAGCGAAACATGATCAATGCCCAGGTCATGATGAGCAGATAGGCGACGAACAGGGTGCTCGCGGACGAACCGGGAAACTCGAGCCATTCGTAGCCCGTACTGTCACCGAGCAAGATTCCGACGATTCCCAGCAGCACGCCGAGATTCCAAAAGGCCGCGCCGCTGATGAGGAGAAGCGGATGGCGCAGGGTGGTCCGACAGAGCCGCGCCATCAACCAAATCGAGGTTCCCATTCCGGCCATCGATCCCCAGCCGTAAATGATGGCGTTAAAGTGCGCCGGACCAACCCGCCCGAGGGTGAGAAAGCTCACGTCGCCGAGGAAGCCAGGCACATGCATCTTGAACGAAGTGAGCACGCCGAAGAACGTGGCGAGGAGCAGCCAGGCGATCGCCGAAGCGTAAAAAACGAGCACCGGCAGGCGGGTCGAGGCATCGATCAGCGCGCGCTCGACCCGCTCGACGTCGCTCGTCGTTACTTCCACGTCGCCTAACGGCGGCTCCTGGGTCAATGCGGCGGGCTGGCTCATGAATTTTCGGATTGGGCCGCGGATTCCAACGGCCGCGAAATCTTTCTTCGCTCCCGACGGCCGAACCAGCGCCGGCGCGGCATCACCAGGTCGGTGGCGCGACCGATCGGTTCGGCGCGATCAAAAATCACGGCCGCGTTTTCGTTGTAGCGCCTCAGGTTGGCGAAAAAGTCGGAGAAGCTCATCGGTTTCATGGTTGACCGGGCCGGGGCAACGGCGGCGTTTCCCCCGCTTTGGCCGCGGGCGGGGCGGCGGCAGGTGGTGTTCCCGGCGCAGCCGCGGGCGCATTCGGCGCGGCGGCGGGCTCCGGCGTCGCGATCGGACCGGCGGGCGCGGGTTTTTTCGCCTGCAGGTCGGCCAGTTCGAGTTGCATGGCGCGCTGGATCGGGATGTGGGCGACGCCTTTGCCTTTGTCGACCCACCCATAGCTGCCCAACGTCTTGTTCCAGTCCTCCCGCGCCGTCTTGAGCTTCTCGGTGCGAGTTTTCGCGCGATCTTCCTCGTAGCTCGAACCGCGGTGCATCGCGCCGAAGGTGATCGCGACAATCACCCCAAAGAAAACGAACAGCACCACCGCCCACAACCAGCTGGAAAGCAGGAAGCGCGGCTGCTCGGGATGGATCAGTGTTTCGTCGTTAGGCACGGCTAGTTAACGATGCGGAGCGATTCGATCAGGCGCGGGTCACGGACCGGAAAGAGCGAGGTCTTGCCGATGATGCGGAGGTAAAAAAAGGCGAGTGTGCCACCAATCCCGACGAGCGGCAGAAAGTCGAGAATGCTGAGATGAACGCCCGTCCCGTGGAGCGCGGGCAGCACGATGACGTACATGTCGAGCGCCTGCATGCAGACGATCCAGCCCGCGACACAGCAGAGCACGAACGGCTGCTTTTTGACCGAGCGCAGAAGCAAGATGGCGAATGGAACGAAGAATCGGCCGATGACTAAGATCCAACTGAGCACGTTCCAAGACTCGGTATTCCGAATAAGGTAATACTGGGTTTCTTCGGGGATATTCGCATACCAATAGAGCATGTACTGGCTAAAGCCGATGTAGGCCCAGAAGACCGAGAACGAGAGCATCCATTTTCCCATGATGTGGTAGTGCTCGAGGGTGACGACACCCTCCAGGTAACCCGCCTGCCGCAGCGCGGTGATCACAAGCACGAGCAGCGCCATCGAGCTGCCCGCAGTCCCGGCAAAAATGTAAGGGCCCCACATGGTCGAGAACCAGTGCCAGTTCAGACTCATCAGCCAGTCAAAGGCGCCAAAGGTCAGACAAAAAGCAAAGAGCGGCAGACCGACGAAAGCGGCCTTCCGCATCAGGATGGTGAAGCGCGGGTTGCCGTCGCGATCCTGGCGGACGGAATAACTTCGGAGCAGGTAAGCCACGATCGTGAGCGCGACGAAGAAGAAAATCGCGCGGCCGAGAAAGAACTCCCAGTTGAGATAGCCGCGCTTGGCATCGAGCACCGGGTCGACCCCGCGCGGCACGTCCATCCAACGGTAGAGATATTTCCGCAAGAACCAGATCGGCAGAAAAAACACGCCCAGCAGCGGGAGGAGGAGCGCGATGTTTTCGAGCTGTCGCCTAACGACCACCGACCACTCCGCATCGACCACGTGGTGAACAATGGTCCAAAAAAGGCAGCCGATGCAGAGGGTGAAGAAAAAGATGAAGCCGAAAAGCCAGGAGAAACTGAATTGCACCGGGGAAACGAAAGCGCCGATGAAACTGAGGACGAGGCCAATGAGGCCGATCACCCCGCAAAGAGCCGAGAGCCCGGCAAAACGGCCGTTTTCAAAATACTCGCCTTCCGGCGCGGGCAGGACGTGGGATCGATCGCTCATTTTTTCTCCGGCTCCGCTTTCTTTTCCAATTGCGCCTGATCCTCGGGCGGCACATCGGCCGCGCTGGCGTGCTGGCTTCGCTGCAGGGCCCGCAGGTAAGAGATGATCGCCCAACGATCCTGCACCGTGACCCGCGGCCCGTAGGCCATCATGGTGTTCTTGCCGTGCGTGATGGTGTTGAAAATTTCCCCGTCCGCCATCTTGCGGATGCGGTCGTCCTGCAGACTAACGACCGTCGCCAGGCCATACTGCTTCACGATTCCGTCGCCGGCCGCGAGCGGGCCGTGGCACACCGCGCAGTTAATGTTAAAACGCTGCTGGCCGCGTTGCATCAGGGCCGGCGTCACTTCCAGCGGAATGCCGGTGCCCCAGTTCTCACCCATCTTGCCGGTGTTATAGTAATCCGTCCCCTCGCTAAACCCAAGGTGCGGATGCATCGCCATCTCGCCGGCGGCATCGACCGACGCGCCGCCGTCGTCCGGCAGCGGCATGTCGTAGCCGATGGGCACCGTACCCTCGACCGGCTGGCGCGCGCCGCGTTGATCGGCAAAAAAATCGAGCTCCGACTGCGCGCGCACCTTCGGTTGGCGAACCATGTCGGGGAAAATCTCAATCTCCGGCTTGCCGCTTTTTTGCCCGCGGAAACCGAAGACCGCGATCCAGGCGATCGTCACCAGAATGAAAATGAGGAAGAAGGCGCGCAGCATGATTACTCCTCGTGGACCACGGTGATGTGCTGGCCGCCGGTTCGTTCCAGCAGCTCGCGCGCTTCGTTCTCGCTGAAACGCGGATCGCGCGCCTCGAGCACGAGGAAAAATCCGTCATTCGTCACCCGCTTGAACCGCTCCCAGTTGAACATCGGATGGTTCCAGCGCGGGAGGAAATTCATCGCCTGCCAGGCAAAAAACGCCGCGAACGCGGAAAACAAAACCGTGAGTTCAAACATGATCGGAAAAAATGCGGGCACCGTCCAAAAGTTAAAGGGTTTCCCGTGCACGATTAACGGATAAAGGTATGACGATGGCCCGAAGGTAAGGACGCACGCGGTCAGAAGTCCCGTCAGCCCGCCACACAGCACGACCGCGCTCAACCACGATTTGCCGAGCCCCATCGCGTCGTCCATGCCGTGAATCGGAAAGGGCGAATGGACATCCCAGCGTTTGTAGCCCGCGTCGCGCACTTGCTTGGCTGCTTCGTAAAGCGACGCAGCGCTCGGATATTCCGCCGCCATTCCGTAAACGCGATTACCGCTCGGCGTAATCACGCGTGCTCCTTTCCTCCAGCGGCGACGGCATGTTGCCCGTCCGGCGGCACGTAGTGCGGATCAGCTTCCGGGAGCACGATCTTTACTTCCGACATCGCGATCATCGGAGCGAAACGAATGAAAAGCAGGAAGAGCGAAAGGAAAATCCCGAAGGTGCCGATGAAGGTCCAGATATCGACCCAGGTGGGAGTAAAAAAGCCCCACGCCGAAGGAAGAAAGTCGCGGTGCAACCCGCCGACGATGATAATGAAACGCTCGAACCACATCCCGGCGTTGACGCACATGCAGACGAAGTAAACGACGAAGATGTTGCGCCGACACCACCGGAACCAGAAAAGCTGCGGCGAAAGCGTGTTGCAGAACAACATGCCGACCCACCAGTACCACCAATAAGGGCCGAAGATGCGGTTATAGAAGGCGAATTTTTCGTACTGATTTCCGCCGTACCAGGCGATGAAAAACTCCATCGCATAGGCGTAGCCGACGATCGAGCCGGTGAGCAGAATGATCTTCGCCATCTTGTCGATGTGTTGCGGCGTGATGATGTCCTGCAGCTTGAAAATGGCGCGCGCCGGAATCATCAAGGTCAACACCATGGCAAAACCACCGAAAATCGCGCCAGCAACGAAATAGGGCGGGAAGATCGTCGTGTGCCAGGTCGGGATGACGGAGGTCGCGAAATCGAACGAAACCACGCTGTGCACCGAGAGCACGAGCGGCGTGGAAAGACCGGCGAGGAGCAGATACGCCATCTCGTAATGCCGCCAGTGGCGGTTCGAACCACGCCAACCCAGCGCGAAAATTCCGTAGAAGAATTTTTTGATCTTCGAGGTCGCTCGATCGCGCAACGTGCCAAGGTCGGGAACCAATCCGGTGTACCAAAAAAGGACCGAGACCGTAAAATAGGTTGAGACCGCGAAAACGTCCCAGAGGAGCGGGCTACGAAAGTTAGGCCAAATCCCGTACTGGGTCGGCACCGGCGCGAGGAACCACGCCATCCAGACGCGGCCGACGTGAATGCCCGGGAAAATCGCGGCGCAAATGACGGCGAAAAGTGTCATCGCTTCGGCCGAGCGATTGATCGAGGTTCGCCATTTTTGGCGAAGCAAAAACAGGATCGCGGAAATCAGAGTGCCGGCATGACCGATACCGATCCAGAAGACGAAATTGGTGATGTCCCAAGCCCAGCCGACCGGAGAATTCAATCCCCAGGTCCCGACGCCGGTCGAGATTTGGTAGCCGATGCAGGTTAATCCAAAAGTCGCGATCGCCGAAGTGATGGCAAAGGCGACCCACCACCAGCGCGGCGTCGGATTCTCGACCGCGCCGGAAATGCGGTTGGTGACCCAATCGAAATTGCGCTTGTTCAGGACGAGCGGAACGCGCGCCAGCGGCGACGCCACCGAAGCGGAGGCCTGCGGTGCGGTGATTGGACCCTCCATGCTAGAATTCGCCTCCCAACGATGTCATCACGGTTGCGGCTCCGGCGGCAGCCCCGGTGCGGTATTCTCAACGGGCGGCTTGGCTTCATTCCCGAGGCTGGCGACGGCGATCACGCCGGCATCCGGCATCTTCGGATTGGGATTGCGAATGCGCGCCAGGTAACTCGTCCGCGTCTTCACGTTTAAATATTCGAGCAGCCGATAGTTTCGGTTCTGCGCTTTGATCTTCGAGACTCGCGTCTCCGGATCCGCGATATCGCCGAAAACAATCGCCTCTGCCGGGCACGCCTGCGCGCAGGCGGTGGTGAAGGAATCGCGCGGAATGAGCGTCTTGTCCGACGCGCCCGCGCGCACGTGGGCAGCGATCTTCGCCTCTTCGATTCTTTGCACGCAATAGGTACATTTCTCCATCACGCCGCGCATCCGCACCGTGACGTTGGGATTTTTCTGCAGCTTGATCGTATCGGGCGCGCCTTTGTCGGTCAACGGCCCGAGGTATTCCTGATAAACGGAGAAGCCGCCGATCTTCTTTTTGCCGATCGGCCGCTGAGTGTAATCGAAGAAATTGAAGCGCCGCACTTTGAACGGGCAGTTGTTCATGCAATAGCGCGTGCCGATGCAGCGGTTGTAGGCCATGACGTTGAGGCCGTCCTCACTATGCACGGTGGCGTTGACCGGACAGACCGTTTCGCAGGGCGCGTTCTCGCAGTGTTGGCACATGATCGGCTCATGCACCATCTCGGGATTTTCCGGCCACTCGCCCTTATCCTGATCGAAAGGCTTGGCGCTCGCGTAATAGCGATCGATCCGGATCCAGTGCATCGCGCGCCCATGAGAGACCTGCAATTTGCCGACGATCGGGATGTTGTTTTCCGCCTGGCAGGCGATGACGCAAGCAGTGCAGCCGGTGCAGGTGTTGAGATCGACCGTCATGCCCCACTGCTGCGGCGCGTCGAGTTTCGGATGTGTGTAAAGCGAGGGCAATTGCGGCGGCAGTTCCTCGTCACCCGCGATCTTCTTCACGAAATCCTCGTCACCGCGATAATGTTCGAGAGTCGCTTCCCGCACGAGCCCACGGCCTTCGATCGAGAAATGCTGCTGGGTGGTGGCGAGCGGATAGGTGCCGGCCACCTTTTTCACCTGCACGCTCGCGATCGCCTTGCCGTCGGCGATGATGAAATGCGGGTTGGAACTGGTGCGGAGCAGATAAGCGTTAAAGCCCGCTTCTTCGCCGACCGGACCGGTGTGTTTGCGTCCGTAGCCTAACGGAATCGTGACCGAGTTTTCCGCGTGTCCCGGGACAATGAGGGCGGCGATCACCAGCTCGCGCCGGATCGGTTTGCCCTGGCGATCCTTCGCCGTGTCGGTGACCACGATTTGCACCAGGTCGCCATCCTTGACGCCGGTGCGATGCGCAAAAGCCGGACTCATCATGGCGGCGTTGTCCCAGGTCAGTTTGGTGATCGGGTCGGGCATTTCCTGGAGCCAGCCGTTGTTGATGTAACGGCCGTCGTCTATCGCGTAACTGCCCACCAGCACGATCTCGGGCGAATCTTTCGTCGGCGCCGGCGCGTCGTTGCTCCAGAGGGTGTGCGCGACGCCGCCGGCTGAGTTGCCGTTGAATTTTGGCGTTCGATCCTTCGGCGGCAGGTGCGCGGCAAAACCGTCGTGCAAAAACTTGCTCCACGCCGTCTCGAAATCGCCCGGCGGCGAGGTCGCGCGGAAGGTTTCCTTGACGAGTTGCGGGCCATCCACCCTCGGCTGACCGAGCACCGTCCAAAGGAGATCGAGTTCCGACATCCCGCCGAAGAGCGGCAGGATCATGGGCTGGATCGCGACGTAGGAGCCGCTCGGCGTGAGGGCGTCGCCCCAGGTCTCGAGATAGTGCGCCGCCGGCAGGTGCCATTGGCTCAAAGCCGAGGTGGCATCCTCGTACTGACCAAGCCTAACGACATCGGGCACTCGCTTCTGCAACTCGCCCCAGTCCAACGGCTGCTTGGTTTTACGGTCGAGGGTGATGGAGCGCAGAGCATTGTAAACCGGGTCGCCGCCCACGATGAAGAGCTGCTGGATACGGCCGGCATCGATCTCGCTCGCGAGTTGCAGGATGCTGCTTTCGCGCGACGTGCGCGGCAACTCGCGGAGGAGCAAGGTTGTGCCGAGATTCTTCAGCGCGGCGTTGATCCCATAGACCAGGAGTTGCACCACAACCGGTTGATGCGGCCCCGCAACAACCAGGCTGGCGCTCGGTTTCGAGAGTAAATCCTGCGCCGCTTCCTCGAGCCAGCGCCCGTTGTATTTCTCCGCTTTGGTCGGCGCCTTCAGGGTGATGAGAACCGAAGAGAGGCCCGGATCCCTGGTCGCCACCGCGATCTTGCTCGCGAGCGCGTGCGTGATCGCCGGGATCTGGCTCGCCCCATAACGCAGGCGATGGTCCGCCATCGCGCCAGTCAGAGTGAAGCGATTCTCCACCACGTAGAGCCGGTTCATCGAATCCTTGGCCTCGCGCACGCGGCGCCGCGCAGTGAAACCGCGGATCGAAGCGAGATCGCCTTCGCCGCAGTTTAGAAAATCGCTGTCGAGCGCGAAGACGACATCGGCTTTGTCGAACTGCGGGATCAGCCGCGTATTGTCCCCAAAACTGATCTGAGTCGAGAAATGTTGCGCTTCGCTGAGGAGCGGGTCGTAGACGCACCAGCGCATCTTCGGAAATTGCTTCGCGAGCTCGTTCCGCAAACGCTCGCGCGTGGGCGAGTAGGTTTCCTCGACCAGAAAGGCGAGCCCGGCGCCACGGTTCGCCGCCATCTTCGGTCGCAGTTCTGCGATGTATTTCTCGAACGCCGCGCGATCGGACAACTCGTTCTTGTGCACGAAACGCTTCGAGCGCGCCGGATCGTAGAGATCGAGCACCGACGCTTGCGCGAAGGCATCGGTCGCGCCGGCGCTGTCGAGGTGCAGCGGGTTGCCTTCAATTTTGATCGGCCGACCGTCCACCGTCGACACGACGAGCGGGATCGCGCCATGGCGCCGCGGCATGGCGGTCGCGTAGTAAAGCGCCTTGCCCGGAATGACCCACTCGGCGCTCTTCGTGAAGGGCACCAAATGCATCTCCGGCTTGCGACAGCTGTTCAACCCGAAACCGGCCAGCGCCATCGAGGCGCCCATCAGCTTGAGGAAACTGCGGCGTGAAACTTCGTCGCCTTCGATCTCCGCCGCGCCGGCGGGAAATTCCCGTTCCAGCCAGCCGCGAAATTCCGGCGTGTCGCTCAGTTCGCCGAGGCTGCGCCAGTATTGCTTCCCGGTCTTCGACGGGGCGGGATGTTGGAGCACGCGCTTCATCGGTGGCACCCCTGGCAATTGAGCGGCGGCTTGATGTCCCACCGTTCCTTTAAGGTGAGACCGATCTCCTCCTGCGTGAGATTCGTCTTCTTCGACCAGTCTTCCTTCATGCCCTCCGGCTGGCCATATTTCGCAACGAACTCCGCGGGCTTCACGTCCGAAGGTTTCCAATCCAAATTTGTGATCTGATCCTCCGGGCGCAGGAAATTCTCCGGCGCGCGATGGCACTCGAGGCACCACTTCATGCTGAGCGGCTTCGCATCGTAGACGACCGGCATGTGGTTGATCTCACCATGACAACTGAAGCAGCTGATCCCGCGATTCACATGCGCCGAGTGATTGTAATAGACGTAATCGGGAGTGCGATGAATCTGCACCCACGGCACTGGCTGGCCCGTCGTCCAACTCGCGCGCACCGGCTCGAGCTTCGGGTTTTCTTTTTGCACCTGGGTGTGGCAGTTCATGCAGACTTGGGTGTCGGGTACGTTGGAGTGGGCCGTGAGCTCGACCGCATTGTGGCAGTAACGGCAATCCATTCCCAGCTGGGTGACGTGCAGGTCGTGCGGGAACGGGACCGGCTGGGTGGGCATGTAACCGACGCGGGTATATTTCGGCGTGTCGTAATACCAGGTCGCGCCGACCAGCGCGGTCACGATCACAGTCCCGCAGATCATGATCTTGAGGGGGAGCCAGTTGGTCCAGCGCGGGAAAAAATTGGCCATACCGAATTAGCGGAGATTAGCCGGTCTCGGGAGAGGCTGCCAACTGGTAAACGTGAGAGTTGAAATGAAAGGGCGTAGCGGCTTCAGAAAATGAAAAATGAGATTTGTGAAATGCGATCGCCGGAGGTGAGTGGGCAATTCTATGAACGGTCCTTTGCTTGGCAAAAGAATTTTGGAAAAGAAGTTACTTTTCTGCGCGGCCAGCCTTTCCGTTTCTTGCGCGCGGGCCTCAATTTCTCGCCTGGCGCCGTGCCGCGGCCTCGCTCAGTTCGGGTGACCGGCGACGGGAATCCTGGAGCGATTCGCTTCGAGGAAGGAACTGATCTTCGCTCCGTCGAAAATCGGTGCGGAGCAGCGCCGGTCCGTGCAAATGAACGCTGCGGCTTGTTCGAACGTCGGGTATTCCACGTCGGAATTTGGGAGCGGCCCTTCCGCCGGGTCCCACCACTCCACGCGTTTGTAGGGGATCGGCTGACGAACGGCGGTCGCGAAAAGGTCGCGTGCCTTCGGGTCGTGTTTACTCCCGACCACCGTCAGATGGAACGGCGGCGCGCGCAGTTCACGATCAGCCAGGAGAATGCCGCCGACCAAAAATCCACGACGCTCCGCCACCATCGGCACTGCCAGATAACGCATCGCGTGTTCGGCCCGCGCGTGGTTGGCGGCGCGGCCGCCGCAGTAAGTCAGCTGATTCGTTAGGCGAGCGAAGGCGGTGTT
>DATMNS010000091.1:0-4672 GCA_035568735.1 Chthoniobacterales bacterium
CGGATCGTGATCCCGACCACGTCGGGATCGGCCAGCGCACTCGCGCTTGCTTTGTTTCCCGATCCGCCAAGGGAAAAGATGCCGCGCGGAATCTGCGCACTTGCGGGGGACGCGCACAGGGCAGCGAAAAGCAGCGAGGCAAGGAAGGACGCCATCCGGATCGTCGAATCAAAAGCCTTGAGCGGAGGGCGCGGTGGCGGTGTGCCTCCTCCCCCCAAGTCGAGCGCGGCAGTTCCTTCGATGTCCTTCAGCTTTACCATAAATACCGTAATTAATAGACGTTGATAAGCTGGAGTCGTGCCATTTCAGGGCACAGGCGCACTTTGCGGATGTGAGAACCGCAATTTGCCGCGAACGCTCGGGGGCATACGGCGGCCGGAGGAAGACCCGATTAAGCGTGCATAGCGAATTGGAGCCGTCCACGATGGCCGCCATGAACTTCACCAAAAATATCGGAATGCTCCTGCTCGCAGTCTATTTGATCGTCGTCGGCATCATCGGCTTGACCGGCATGGGTGTCGGCATCCTTCTTCCCATCGTCGCGCTCATCGCCGGGATTTTTATCCTGATCGGAAAATAGGAGCGCGTCCTCGCCAACGGGGCCAGGCGTCGGTTCATCGGTCGAGTGACCGATCCCCGTTTCTAAACGCGAACGGTCGCAGGTTTCGCGTTGTCTTTCCGGTCGCGCCAGAGCAGGTTCGGCCCATGAAAATCCTGACCATCCTTGCGCGCACTCTGCTCGGCCTCATCTTTGTCGTCTTCGGCTTCAATGGATTCTTGCACTTCATTCCCATGCCGCCACCGCCTTCCGGTAGCCCCGCAGCGCTCTTCTTTACCGCCGTTTCCACCACCGGTTACATGAAGGTAGTGTTCCTGTTCCAGATCATCGGCGGGCTGCTCCTTCTGCTTAACCTCCTCCCGGTGCTCGGATTGGTGATCCTCTGCCCAATCATCTTTAACATCGTCCTCTTCCATCTCACCATGGCTCCGAGCGGGCTGCCCCTCGCCAGCGTCATCACGGTCCTGGCGCTCTTCCTGATTGGAATGTACTGGGACCATTACCGTCATCTTGTCCGGCAGCCGCGGTGATTCTCTGCCACGATCCCCGCTGCGCGGAATACTCCGCCGCCGGGCATCCCGAGAGTCCGGCGCGGGTCAGATGGAGCGCGAGCCACTTGCGGCAGGCGCACCCGGATTGGGAATGGCGTTTGCCTAACGAAGCTTCGGAGGCAGTCCTGCTCCGCGCGCAGGGAGCTGCCCACGTCGAGCGGGTGCGCGCGGCGAGCCACGATTTCGATGCCGACACCCCGGCTTACGCAAACATTTTCGCCCACGCGGCGCGCGCTTCCGGGGCGGCCTGTGCCGTCGCTCAGGCGTCGTTAGGCGGGGCACCCGCTTTCAGCCTGATGCGCCCGCCCGGACATCACGCCACCCGCAACCAGGCGATGGGCTTCTGTTTTTTCAATCATATCGCCGTGGCCGCGCTCGACGCGCTGGCGCATGGCGCGGAGCGGGTGGCGATCTGGGATTTCGACGCGCACCACGGCAACGGCACCGAAGCGATCGTGACCGGAAACCCGCGGATCGCCTTCGCCTCGGTCCACCAGTTCCCCGGGTATCCCGGCACCGGCGCGCATTCGTCAGGCAACATCCACAATTTCCCGGTCGCGCCTTTTGCGCCGCGGGGCGAGCATTGCGCCGCGGTCGCGCGCGCCCTGACGGTGCTTCTGGAATTCAAGCCCGCTCTCTTGCTCGTCTCGGCCGGCTTCGACGCTTTCGTCGGCGACCCGATCACACAGATGAGTTTGGAGATTGATGATTTCGCGCTCTTTGGAAAATGGCTCCGTGAAAGTTCCGTCCCGGCCGGCGCGATCCTCGAAGGCGGCTACAGCGACGATCTCCCGCAGCTGATTGATGCGTTCCTCTGCGCCTGGGCGGCTTGAAGATCGTTAGGCCCGAGTCTTCTTGAAGAGAACCAACGCACCCGCGATGCCCGAGGCGACACTGGCCGCGAGAATCCCGACCTTCGCCGTTTCGAGCTCGGACGCCCCGCCGAAAGCAAGGTTCGCGATGAATAACGACATCGTGAACCCAATTCCACTGAGCACTCCGACTCCGATGATCTGACGCCAGCAAACGCCCTCTGGAAGGGTGGCGACACGGCTGCGAACGGCGAACCACGAGAAGAGCACGATGCCGATCGGTTTTCCGAGCGCGAGCCCGGTGATCACCCCAAGGCTGATTGGACCGACGAGTGCGCCGATTGCCCCTCCACCGAGGGCCACACCCGCATTGGCGAGCGCGAAGATCGGCATGACAGCGTGTTTGATCCAGGGCGCGAGCGCGTGCTCGAAACGCAACATCGGCGCTTGCGCGTAATGGCAATCTTCCGCGAGCAAACTGAAGGCCGCGCTGCGGGTGGCGCTGGCCTGGATCGCGTCCCCTCCCTCCTGCGCAGAACGGAATTCATCGAGAATCTTTTCGCTTCGCTCGAGAAACGCCCCGCTATCGATGCGGCGCTGCGCGGGAATGGTAAGGGCGAGCAACACCCCCGCTACGGTCGCGTGAATGCCAGACTGCAGAAAAGCCAGCCACAAGCCGAAACCAAGGACAATATAGATGAGCGGGTGTCGCGCGCCGATCCGATTCATGACCAGCAACGCCACGAAAAATATCCCGGCAACGGCGAGGCTCATCCATGAGATTTGGGCGGTGTAGAAGAAAGCAATCACCAGGACGGCGCCGATGTCGTCGGCGATGGCGAGCGCGGCGAGGAAAACCTTGAGCGAGGTCGGGACGCGATCGCCGAGGAGCGCGAGCACTCCGAGCGCGAAAGCGATATCGGTCGCCATCGGCACGGCCCACCCAGCTGCTCCTGGGCCGGCCCGATTAAAAAGAAAGTAGAAACCGGCGGGCACGAACATGCCACCGAGGGCGGCGATCAGCGGGAACGCCGCCTTGCGCGCGGTGGCCAATTCGCCAACCAGCGCCTCGCGTTTTATCTCGAGGCCGACCTGGAGAAAGAAGACCGCCATCAACCCGTCGTTGATCCAGAAGTGCAACTCCTCGGAGAGTTGCGCGCCGGCGAAACCAAGAGTCAGCTTCGTGTGCCAAAGGCTGAAGTAGGTCGCCGCCCAGGGTGAATTTGCCCAGAGCAATGCAACCACCGTGCAGCTGATGAGGAGAATGCCGCCCGAAGATTCGAGCCTCGCGAACTCCTCGAATGGTTTGATCAACCGTTCGATCGGCGTCTCGCCCGGCAGAGGCAGTTTATCTTGGAGCTTGTTCATTTCCGCCGAGCTCGTCTTGCCTTTGGCCGGCTCACCCATTGCTTTCCGTCGCGCCAGTAAATTTGTTTGGCAAGCGCAACCGGTCCGGCGAATATTTCGCCCTTCGGACCGTAGCACAATCTGCCACGAGGCGGACTCGCGGGGGCGAGCTTGGTAGCGCGGTCGCCGCGGCGACAGATCGCCACTTCGACTCTCGCCAAAATCATTTGGCAAAGGTGACGCAAGCAGCGAATAATCCGGCACGTCGGGCCGTAGCACAGCTTGGTAGTGCGCTTGAATGGGGTTCAAGAGGTCGCGGGTTCGAATCCCGCCGGCCCGATTCTTCCGTCATCCCGAGCACGGTCGAGGGATCCCGCGGCGTCGCCTTCAAGGTTCCACCTGGGATTGCTCGGCAGCGCCGCGCTCCGCTCGGGATGACAGAAAACGACTGTAAATCCTGTCTGATTGCGGCTACGGCGCTCCGGCCTTAACCTCCGCGCCTATGTTGAGCGCCGGGATCGTGGGCCTACCTAACGTTGGCAAATCCACTCTGTTTAACGCTGTCACGCGCACCCGCAAAGCGCAGGCGGCGAATTATCCCTTCTGCACGATCGATCCCAATCTCGGCGTCGTGACCGTGCCCGATGCGCGCCTCGACGTTCTTTCCAAGCTTTCGCATTCGCAGAAAATCATCCCGACCGCGATCGAGTTCGTCGACATAGCCGGACTCGTGAAAGGGGCAAGCACGGGCGAAGGACTCGGTAACCAATTTCTCAGCCACATCCGCGAAGTGAACGCGATCGTGCAGGTCGTACGCTGTTTCGAGCGCGGCGATATTCATCACGTCAGCGGCACGATCGACCCAGTGCGCGACATCGAGGTGATCAACACCGAATTGATCCTCGCCGACCTCGCCTCGCTGCAAAAACGCCGCGACCGACTGCAAAAAGAAATCCGCGCCGGATCGAAGACGGCGAAAGCCGAGGCGGCGTTAATCGAAAAACTCCTGCCCCATCTGGATTCCGGGAAACCAGCAATCACGCTCACGCTGAGCGACGAAGAAAAAATCACGGTGCGTGAATTTTTCCTGCTCACCTCCAAGCCAACGCTCTTCGCCTGCAACGTTGGCGAATCCGATCTCGCCGCGATTGTAGAGAAAGACGAGGCGAACGCCGCGCTGCGGCATGTGCGGGCGGTCGAAGAATACGCGCGCAATCATTTCGCGACTGAAGCCGTCGTCATCAGCGCGCAGATTGAGAGCGAGTTGGTCGATCTCTCCGAAGCCGAAGCAGGCGAATACCTGGGGGATCTCGGCGTCAAGGAAAGCGGCGTCGGCGCACTCATCCGCGCAGTCTATCACCTGCTCGGATTGCGCACCTATCTGACGACCGGAGAAAAGGAAA
>DATMNS010000092.1:0-5799 GCA_035568735.1 Chthoniobacterales bacterium
GTGCGCGGCGAGCGCGAACCCGGGAGCATGACTTTGCCACAAATCCTTGCCGGACGCGCGGCCGGATTGCTCCTGAGGCTTCTTTATCGCGTCTCCTACACCGACATGGGTCCCTTCCGCGCGATCCGCCGCGACGCGCTCGCCCGGCTGGGGATGCGCGAGGAAACCTATGGTTGGAATCTCGAGATGCAGATGCGCGCCGCGCGCGCCGGGCTGCGGATTCTCGAGGTGCCGGTCAATCATCGGTGTCGCGCGGGCGGCGAATCGAAGGTCTCGGGAACCGTGCGCGGCACGCTGGTCGCCGGTGCGCGGATTGCCGCGACGCTCCTCCGCGTGGCAACCGGACGGTAAGAAGCCCGTGCGCGGGGGAGCAGTTTACGGATGGATATTATTCGTCCAGAGAAATTCGTAGACGGCGATGGCGTTAATCGCGACCGAAACAAGAAAAAGACCCAACTCCGTGGCCGACAGCTTTCGCGGGCCGTTCCGCAACAGCAAAAGGAACATCCACGGCAACAGGATCATGGCGTAGCGGTAGGAGAACTGCCAGCCGCCGGGATTGCCATGGCACCACAGGACGAGGGTCAAAAGTCCAATCACGCTCCAAGCCAAAGCCTTGAGGTCTCCGCCTTCTCGAAAAAGAAGACAAAGGAATGGACTGCTCAGAAAAATGGAGCAGCCAAACGGGTAAGGTCGAAGATACGGGAAGGTCGGGATATCCTGCATTCCCTCGAACAACATCTTGAAAGCGTTCCACGGAATCGCATGGAACGAGAATAGGCCGCTCCGGTACCACGGCTCCTGAGTTAGATTCGCGATGCGAGCGTAACCGAAGTCGAAAATCGAATCGAAGCGGGCAAAGTTGTAGGCCGCCGTGCCGAGGGCGAGGGCGGCCGGGATGGCCAGAAACCAGCCTAACGGTTTCCACCAGCCGCGCGGTAACCCTTTGCTGGCGCGGTTCGCCGATCGCAGGTGGGCCTCAGACCAGGGACCCCAAAAGTAAAGATAAATGGGGATGGTCAGAATCAGCTCCGTGCGATTCCCAAAGGCCAAAGCAAAGCAGGCGCCGGCGAGAAATGGTCCTCGCCGGTGCAACGTAAAATAGAGCGCCCCGGCCTGACCGAGGAGCGCGAATCCGAGGGCGATCTGCCAGGATCCGCCGAGGCCGAGATTACACCACGACCAAGTTCCAAAGATCGGGAACAAGGCGAGCAGGATTCGGCGTGGTTTTGAGTTCGAGTTCGGGCCGACACCGGCCAGTTGGTAAAAGGAATAGACGCATAATCCGGCAATGAGTGCGGCCAGGGAGCCTCCGAAGAATCCTTTCACGAGGCCCGCTTCACCCAGCAATGCGAATGGCAAAACGGCAAGAACTGCGCCGAGAGGAAAGACGGAGTAATATTTCTCGCGTACCAGGACCATCTCGTTGAGCCAGGAAGGCGGCTGCGCGTTCAGGCCCAAATGCCCGTGCAGGAATGCGTCTGCGATCCGAAAAGTGTAATCGAAATGCTGCTGCGTCGGCCGGACTGACCACGAGAAAAAAACAGCGACCAGAACCGCCAGTGCGATGGGGAACAGTTTCCACCCAACTTCCGCCGCCGACTGCGTGGTTTTCGGCATTCTGCGATCTTAAGAGGTGAAACGCCCAAAGCCAAATACCCGGCTAGCCGATTGGTCGTTCGGGCGTCCTTTTCGTGCGCGCTGCAGAGAGCGGTGAGCGCGCATTATCGCTGGCACTTCGGGCACCACGCTGTTGTGCGACCGCCGATCGTGGCGCGGCGCAGCGTCGTTCCGTCGCGCGGACATTTCCCGCCGGCCTTCCACCGCTCATGCAGAAGCCACGATTTCGGCGGATCGGAAAAATCCCGGCCGATCGTCTGGAGCGATGCCTGTGCGACAAACCGGGTCGCGCGCCAAATGGCGCCGAGTCTTTCGACGCTCAGTTTTCCCGCCCGCGTCCGTGGTGCGATCCTGGCCCGCCAGAGAATCTCATCGGCCATCCAATTGCCGACTCCCGGAAATCCTTTTTGCAGAAGGAGCACGGCTTTAATCGGGGCGCGGGCGTGCCGCCTGACGAATTCCCGGAGCCACGATTTGGTGAATCCGCGGGAGTGAATTTCCGGCACGCTCACGTCCCACCAGGAGGGCGGTTCCTTTCCGTGATGGAGCCGGATGCGCCCGAACTGCCGGGGGTCGCTGAAGACGAGGGCCCACTTTCTTTGCTGGAGGACAAGGTGGTCATGCCTGGCCGGATGAAATTTCGACGTCTCGAGGCGGAGCTTTCCGCTCATCCCGAGGTGAATCCCGAGCCAGTGGTCGCCCGAAAATTCGAAGAGCATTTGCTTGCCGCGTGTTTTGGAGCGGAGGAGGGTTTGCCTAACGAGGCCGCGCCCGAGTGCTCGCACATCGGTCCCGCGAAAGATCCGTTTTTCTCCATGCAAGTGCACGGCCACGATCTTTTCCCCGAGGCCGGCGTCCCAGCGTTTCCGAAAATATTCGACCTCCGCCAGTTCTGGCATCGGCGGAGATTAGATCGGCTGCGGCCTCCATGCTACCCTTGGCGCGCATGGAAAAAGTGATCATCGTCGGGAGCGGCTGTGCGGGGTTGACGGCGGCGATTTATGCCGCGCGCGCGAACTTGAGCCCGCTCGTGCTCGAAGGGCGGCAGCCGGGCGGCCAGCTCTCCACCACCACAATGGTGGAAAATTTTCCGGGTTTTCCCGAGGGGATTGACGGCCCGCAGCTGATCATGAACATGCATCGGCAGGCCGAAAAATTCGGCGCCCGTTTTTCCTACGCCGAAGCAACGGATTTGGAGATGACGGGCGACCACCTTCGCCTGCAGGCCGACGACGAATGGCTGGAGACGCAGGCACTGATCATCGCCAGCGGCGCCTCCGCGCGCTACCTCGGCCTGGAGAACGAGGAGAAACTAATCGGCCATGGCCTAACGAGTTGTGCGACCTGCGACGGCGCGTTTTATCGCAACGTGCCGGTCTGCGTGGTCGGCGGCGGCGATTCTGCGGCGGAAGAGGCGCTCTTTCTCACCCGGTTTGCCTCCAAGGTTTATTTGATCCATCGGCGCGATCAGTTGCGCGCCTCGAAAATCATGGCGGCGCGCGTGCTGGCCGCCAGCAAGATCGAGGCGATCTGGAACACGGTGGTGACGAAATACCTGGCGGACGACAAAGGAGAAATGACCGCGGTCGAGTTGCGCGACGTCGTCACCAAAAAAGAGAAAATTCTGCCCGTGGCCTGTGTCTTCGTCGCGATCGGCCACGACCCGAACACGAAAGCTTTTGCCGGCAAACTGGAGACCGACCCGGACGGCTACTTGTTCGTTAGGCACCTGGCCGAAAGCAAGCATCCCGGAATCTTTATCGCGGGCGATGTCGCCGATCGCGTCTACAAGCAGGCGGTCACGGCAGCCGGGTCGGGCTGCGCGGCGGCGATCGAAGCGGAGAAGTATTTGAGCGGGTTGTAGGCACTTTCCGCGGGGAAGCGCGAGAGGTGAACTCCGGAGCAGAGTCGATGCCGCTGAGTCGAGACCCGCGCTCCGCAGAGCGAAACGTCGACAGGATAAGCGTTTGAAGCTTTGCGATCTCACGCAGTTTTACTCGCCGTTGAGCGGCGGGGTGAAGCGCTATGTGCACGAGAAGATCCGCTACATCCAGCGCGCGACCGACGATGAACATGTCCTGATCATTCCCGGACCGAAGACCGAGCTGATCGAGGCGGAGCGGTCGCGCATTTACGCCATCGGCTCGCCCTTGCTCTCGCGGACGTCGCGTTATCGCGCGCTCCTCAACTTGCGCGCGATCGAGGAAATTCTGGAACGCGAACAGCCGAGCTTGATCGAATCCGGCGATCCCTATCAGGTGGCGTGGAAGGCGATCGCGTCCGGCGTCGGTCTGCGCATCCCGGTGGTTGGTTTCTATCATTCGCATTTTCCGGAAGCCTATCTCCGCAGCACGGCGCGTTATTTGGGCCGGACCGCGACGGAGTTTGTGATGGACCTGGCGCGCCGCTATGTCCGCAAGATTTACAATCAGTTCGAGGCGACGCTCGTGCCTTCGGCGCGCCTCGGGCAGCTCCTGACCGCCTGGGGCGTGGAAAATGTGCGCGCCGTCGATCTCGGAGTGGACGTGGAGATTTTCCACTCGCAACCCGAGGACGGGGCGGTCACGCGAGACTCGTTAGGCATATCCGCCGGCTGCTGCCTGCTGCTTTACGTCGGTCGGCTGGCCCAGGAAAAAAACACGCAGACGTTGTTTGCCGCCTTCGAGTTGCTCGCCGCACGCGAACCGCAGCGCTATCAACTTTTGATTGTCGGCGACGGATTGCAGCGCGCGGAATTGCGCGCCTTGCAGGAGCGCACCGGGACGGTGACCTGGCGGCCATATTGCACCGACTCCGAAGAGCTGGCGCGGCTTTATCGCGCGGCGGATTTGCTCGTGCACCCGGGTGTGCAGGAGACTTTTGGCCTAACGGCGCTCGAAAGTCAGGCCTGCGGCACGCCGGTGGTCGGGATTCGCGGCAGTTACATGGACCGGATTATTTTCGGCGGCCAGGAACATTGGGCGAAGGAGAATTCCGTCCCGGCGCTGGCGGATGCGGTCGCGGCGGCCGCGGGCGGCGAGCTGCGTAAAACCGGACTGGTCGCCGCAGGAAGGGTGCGCGAGCACTACGCCTGGCCGGTGGTTTTTGCACAATTGTTTCAGATCTACCGCGAAGTGCGGGCCGGATATCATGCCGATTAGGACGCCGGGGGCGGCACGGCCACTGCGGATGCAGTTTGCCTTGTGAGAAGCGATCGGCACATTAAGCAGCGCCAAGATGAAAACTGACCCGGCTTACACGATTCGCAGCTACCGCGCGGCGGATCGCGCTGCGGTGCGAAGGTTGTGTTGCCTGACGGGATTCCTCGGTTCGCCGATCGATCCGGTTTACGAAGATCGCGAATTGTTTGCCGATTTTCTCACCACCTACTATACGGACCACGAGCCGGAGTCCTCGTTCGTGCTCGAGGTCGATGGAGAGCTGAAGGGTTATCTCCTCGGATCGCGCAAGCCGCTCCTCAACCAGCTTTATTCCTTCCAGCAGAACATCGTTCTTTTCCTCCGCTCGCTCCTGCGTTACCCGCGTTACAACGTGCGCTCACGGCGCTTCCTGCGCTGGATGATGATGAACGGCTGGCGCGAAGTGCCGGCCGCCCCGCGTCGCACCCCGCATTTCCATATCAACCTGCTCCCGGAGGCGCGACAAATTTCAACCACCCGCGCGCTGATGAGCGCCTACCTCAGCTACCTCTATCGCCGCGGCGAGAAGCGCGTTTACGGCCAGATCGTCACCTTCGAAAGCCGGCGGGGCGAGAAGATGTTCGAACGTTACGGCTTCCGGGTGATGAACCGGTCGGAGATCACCAAGTACCGGGCGTTCTATCCCGAATCGGTTTACCTCAGCACGGTGATCAAGAATCTCGAAACCGCCGGACCACTTTCCGCCTACTCGGATTCGGCGACCTAACAAGACCTGTCGGCGGGCGCGGGTTCGAGCGCGGCAATTATTTCTGCGAAACGGAATGGGCAGCGCCCATTTGCAAACAAGTTTTTATCTTCTCCGCGAGAATCTCGACGTGCGTCGTGATGCATTCCAGATGACTGCCGCGCAAAGGATGGATCACGATATTCGGCGCCAGATGTTGCCAATCGCTCGCGAGCATGTTTTCCGGCAATACGTCTTCGGAAAGGAGCAGCGCCACCGGAGCATGATAAGGTTGCGGGCGATAGCCGGCTGACG
>DATMNS010000093.1:0-5908 GCA_035568735.1 Chthoniobacterales bacterium
GCCATCAAACTGGGCAAAGACGCTTCCGCGCGCGCCTCGATGAAAACAGGGGGCTGGACGGAGGCCGAGAGTTACCGCGACCTGATCAAAGACAAGGCAGTCGCCGTTTCGCTCGAAGAGCAAAATCGAATGCAGCTCACCGACGAATCGCTCGAGCAACAAATCAACGAGACTTTCGCGCAGCATGAGGCGGAGCGACAAAATGTCGATCTGGCGAAGCGACTGGCCGGCTTGCATGATCAAAAAGAGGATTTCGATGGTGCGATTGCCTGGTATCAATACGCGGTTGACCTAACGAAGAGAAGCGATCCCGGGCTGGTGCGAAAAGTGGCCGACCTGAAAATGAAGCAACTCGAGCGGCAGATCCGGGTTGACGAGGTGTATCTCACTGAACACGGAGAGAGCGATTTGCAGTTCGCGGGAAAAATGGCACAGCTCGAAACCGCCAGGAAACAACGGGCGGAAGTGCTCATCGACAACGCGCGCCAACGACTTGATCGAAATCCGACCGACCTCCAATTGCGCTACGAGTTGGGCGAGCAGTTGACGAAAGCCGGCGAGTACCGGGACGCCCTTCCCGAACTGCAACGCGCCCGCCAGAATCCAAACGCGCGTCTGAAGGCGATGAATTTGCTCGGCCGCTGCTATCGCGAACTGGGCATGCTCGATCTCGCGGCCAGGCAACTCGAGGACGCTGCCCGCGAGCTGATGGTGATGGACGCGGTCAAAAAGGAAATCGTCTATGATCTGGGGCTGGTTTACGAACAGATCGGAGACTCCCCAAAATACCTCGACGCGATGAAGAAGATTTACGAGGCCGATTATGGTTATCGTGACGTGGCAACCCGGGTCGAGAGCTCCTACGGCAGCATAGGCGAAGGAAGCTAAGTCCGGCCCGCCGGAAGTGTCTTTCCCCTCCTCGGCGTCTCCGAGCGAGAGGCCGCATTTTTCTTTTTGCGAAGATGGAAGAAGGCATGGAGTGATGAAGTATTATTTGCCGAGTCATCGCTCCGTAACTCCACCACGCCACCACTCCGCCGTCAGGCAATGAAATTCTTCAAGTCGCTCATTCAGAAATTCGCCGGCAAGCCGGTCGACTGGGATGAGCTCGAGGAGATGCTCATCCGGAGCGATCTTGGTGTGCCGATGAGTCTGCGCATCGTCAGCGCGCTGCAGGAACGCGCGCTCACCCAGACGATCACGGCGCAGGATGTCGCGGAGGTGGCGCGGGAAGAAATCCTGCGCGTCCTGCCGATCCAGCCGGCGCCGATTCGTCCCCTGCCCGCCAAGCCAAAAGCGATCCTGATTGTCGGCGTAAACGGTACCGGTAAGACCACCTCGACGGCCAAGCTGGCTTTTTATTTTCAGCGCAACCGGCACACCGTCCTGCTCGCGGCGGCCGATACTTTCCGCGCGGCGGCCATCGAGCAGCTCGCGATCTGGGCGGAGCGTCTGAAGATCGAGATGATCCGCGGCCAATACAATGCCGATCCGGCGGCGCTCTGTTACGAGGCCTACCAATCTGCGGACCGGCGCGACATCGAGTTTCTTATCTGCGATACCGCCGGGCGTCTCCACACCAAAAGCAACCTGATGGCGGAGCTGGAGAAAATTAAACGTTCGCTCGCGAAGCATGATTCGCAGGCGCCGCACGAACGGATCCTGGTGGTCGACGCGACCACCGGCAGCAATGCGCTCGCGCAGGCGCGTGAGTTTCATGCGGCGATTGATCTCACCGGACTCATTGTGACCAAGCTCGACGGCAGCGGCAAAGGCGGCGTCGTGATCGCGATCCAAAACGAACTCGGCATTCCGACCCGTTTCGTCGGCACCGGCGAAAAGCTGGAGGATTTCGCGCCCTTCGAGAGTCGCGCTTTCATCGAGCAAATGCTTTGAGCAATGCGCTGGGAAGCCAGCGTCGCCTTTTCTCTCCTCAACCCGCGTCAGTTCTGGAATAACAGCGCCTATGAAGATCCTCACCCTGATTATCCGGTCTCTGCTCGGCCTCGTCTTTGTTGTCTTTGGCGCGAATGGATTCCTGCGCTTCCTCCCCATGCCGCCCCTGCCCCACGGCTTGGTGGGCGAGTTCCTGCACGCCTTCTTCGCCAGCGGGTATGTCTACGCCATCGCGGCCTGCCAGGTTATCGGCGGGCTCCTCCTGCTCATCGGCCGCTTTGTCCCTCTCGGACTCACCATCCTCGGGCCGATCGTGGTTAACATCGTCCTCTTCCATATCCTCCTCGCGACGGAAGGCCTGCCGCTCGCGATTATCGTCGCGGCCCTCTTCCTTTTCCTCCTCTGGCGCTATTGGGCCGCCTTCGCCGCCATCGTACGGCCATAGTCCCTCGACCGCGATTCGTTAGGCCAACGAACGCCGCGTTGTGAGATGGCGCTTCCATTCCGATGATTTGCGCTGATTCTTTTCCCCGGTGATTCCGACGACGAAACACAGCGCGGCCGCGGCCGCGGGCGATTTTCCGCCGATCAAGACGGGCCTGGCCGGATTCCTGGCCAAGTTCGGCGTGCTCAAAGGGGCGCAACGCGAGCTGTGGCTCACGTTCCTGATCAAGTTCCTCATCTACACCGCCTACTCAGTCACGAACAAGACCATGGTGCTGTGGCTCTCGCGCGACCTTGGCTTCAGCGATCAGGCGGCGGGGGCGTTGGTCGGCTGGGTCTGGGCGCCGGCCATGACGGTGTTCACCCTGCTCGCTGGCTCGCTCACCGATGCGATCGGTTTGCGCCGGACGTTTTTCCTCGGGGTCGCCATCTGCACCTTCGCGCGCAGCGTCATGGTCGTGACCACGATTCCATCGCTCGCGCTGATTTGCGGCGTGCTGCCGCTCGCCGTGGGCGAGGCGCTTGGAACACCAGTGCTGCTGGCGGCGACGCGGGTTTATTCGACCACCCAACAGCGCTCGATCGCGTTTTCGATCATCTACATGGTGATGAACGTCGCTTACGTCGCGGCTGGATTGATTTTTGATTACATCCGGAATCTGGATCTGCGCTTGACCCTCTTTGGGTTCCAACCGACGACGCACGAGCAACTCTTCCTCGTTAGCCTGGCGATCGAGGTCCTGATTTTCCCCGCGATTTACTTTCTCCGCCGCGGGGAAGAGGAAAAAGCGCGCGAGCGGCGGGTGGCTGCGACAACATCCGGCTTTGGGCGACGCATCGCCGCGACGGTGCGGCAGAGCGCGACCGATACGATCCAGCTCTTCGGACGGCTCGTTAGGCAGTCGGCCTTCGCTCGCATCCTCGCCTTCTTTCTCCTGATCGGATTTCTCAAAGCCATCTTCCTGCAAACGGATTATGTCTTTCCGAAGTTTGGCGACCGCGTCCTGGGATTGCACGCGCCGGTCGGCAAGCTGGCAAACATCGATGCCATTCTCATCATCGTGCTTGTGCCCACGATCGGGGCGCTGACGCAACGCTTCGCCGCTTATCGCATGGTTGTGATCGGTGGCGCCATCTGCGCAGCGGGAGTTTTCATCATGGCGTTGCCGCCGGTTTGGTTCGTGCCTTTGGCGGAGGGCCCGTTTGGGCAATGGCTCGGACACAGCTATCTCGGGCTCACCGGAAGCATCAATCCCTATTACGTCATGGCTGCGCTGTATTATGCGGTCTTCTCCGTCGGCGAAGCGTTTTATTCGCCGCGCGTCTACGAGTACGCGGCCGCCATTGCGCCCGCCGGCCAGGAAGCCTCCTACGGCGCGTTGGCTTATCTTCCGTTTCTCTTCGGCAAGCTCCTCGTCGGCACGGCCGGCTGGATCCTCGCGGCCTTCTGTCCCGCGGAAGGGCCGCGCCGACCCGCAATGATGTGGCTCATTTTCGCCCTCGCGGCCACCGTCGCGCCGGTTGGATTGCTCGTCTTCCGCCGTTATATCCGGGTGCCCGAAGCCGGCCGACCGGACTTTGCCTGACAACGAAACCGTTGCCGGGGAATAAATCGGATCTAAAATTATCCTACCTGCGATGAACGAAACACCTGATTCACTTTATCAGCAGGCGCGCAGCCGGGGAAACCGCGGATCTGCCATCTGGGTGGGCGCCGCGATCCTGACGTTGATCGCTGCGACGTCCCTTTATGTCGGCTATGCGGGCGACACGCCGGATCCGGCAACCCAGGCGTCTGCCGTGGTGGCGGCCAACGATGTCGCGACCAACGCCAAAAATGCTTCCGATAAAACCAACGAGATCAAAACCATGTCTGATACCGAACTGCGCAAGAAACTCACTCCCGAGCAATATCACGTGACCCGCGAAAACGGCACCGAGCCGCCATTTCACAACGCTTATTGGGACAACCATAAACCCGGCATTTACGTCGACTTGATCAGCGGCGAAGCGCTTTTCGCTTCGACCGACAAGTTTGAGAGCGGCACCGGCTGGCCGAGCTTTAGCAAGCCAATCGATCCCGCGCATCTCGTTGAAAAAAGCGATCGGAGCTTGTTCATGGAGCGCAACGAAGTCCGGTCCAAGAAGGGCAACGCGCATCTAGGCCATCTTTTCGATGACGGGCCGGCGCCAACCGGCATGCGCTATTGCATCAATTCCGCCGCGCTACGCTTCGTGCCGATCGAGAAGATGAAAGAGGAGGGCTACGGCCAGTATCTTTATCTCTTCGACAAGCAGACGAAGTAGTTGCGCCATCGGCCGAACCACGGCGGCCATCACGCGCGAAATCGGGACATCGCGCGGAGGGGCGAGCGGCCCGGCTGACTGCTCGGAATAACACCTCGGGTTGCCCGACTTGGCCGCTTATTGCTCGACAGTGGAAGCGTCAACCGAAACCACACCTGTTCCGCGCGCCTCCCCCGTCCGCACCAACCGCGGGCCGCGATTCTCTTTGCAGACAATCATGCGCGTTCCATTTAATCTCGGCACCGTCGGTCACTTTGGCCTGGCCGTGCGCAATCCGAAAAAGAGCGCGCAGTGGTTCGAGCGCGCGCTGGGACTCAAGAAAGAGTTCGATTTCGAGGAGGGCGTCGCGGTCGGCAACGATTACGTCACGATCGCGCTTTTCAAGGGCCAACCCTCGCCGGCAACCATTGACCACATGTCGTTTCATCTGCCCGACTTGGCAACCTTGCGGAAAGCACTCCAGCACCTCAAGAGAATCGGTGCCGACCTCGAGGATCCCGGGGACGAAATTGGCCCGGAAGCGCCGGGTTCGCCGCACATCGGCCTCTGGTTCCACGATCCCGACGGCTATCGCTGGGAGCTATCTGTCCAAGGGGCGAACGCTTAGTTGCCGAACCCGCAAGGCAACTAGATTTGCGCTGTCTTGGCCGACTTCCCTTCGGAAAGGGCCGGGCCGGTTCTTGGCGCGCTGCTCCGGAGGATGAGCGGATTGGCCTGTGCGAGCGTGCCCATTTTCAGCGCCACCAGCGTGTCCCAGATCTTGACCAACATCAAAGAGAGCGCCACGAAAGGGAGCGCGACCAACCAGAACAGGGCAGCGCCCACGACCAGCACGGGCTCGAACAGGGCGGTTCCGAGTTCGGCGAATCCGAACGATGGTGGTTGAGGGGCGAGTGCGGAATCAGGAAAGGTGGTTGTCATGGTGGTTGGCTGTGGTTTCTCTATATTCACCATGTTTAAAAGCAGCTTCCATGCCCGACCGCGTAAGGCATAGACCACAGATCCGGTGCCCCGCTACCTCGCGTCTCCCGCTCGTTTCGGGATCCCGGCGCCAGCTTGTCGCCCAGCCCAATATCAGGCACCGCTCATTGGAGCGAGTGGCGGCGAGGGATCCCGCCTCCGACGCTGGCTCGTAGTCTGAGCGAATCGAACAACTGACAAGCGGGAGCTCCGGTCCCACTCCTCTATCTCCCCTTACTGCTTGAACTCGATCTTGAAGGTCGCAGATTGCCAGGTGCGAAAAACGGCCCTGATCGGATTT
>DATMNS010000094.1:0-4963 GCA_035568735.1 Chthoniobacterales bacterium
CCGACAAAATCACGCAGCCAATCCGGGCAGCCGATATTGTTTGAATTCCTCGACGATCAATCTGGCGCCAATGGCATTGACTGGAGAACAAATCCCGGGCTTTGCCCCCAAGGCAAGCCATCCATGCGATTCCCATTTAACCAGAAGATTTTCGCAACCTGAAAGCAATCCCGGCTGTCATAGAGGAAGCTACCTTCGACGCACGACGCGCCATATAATGTCTAAACGAACCATTTTCATCGCCGGAGGATGCCTGCTGCTGATCGGCGCCTGGTGGGCCTGCCATCGCGGCGATAGCGCGGCGCAGTCGGGCCAGGCGACCGGCAGCGAACGCCATGGCGGAGGGGCCGGCGGCTCGGTCCCGGTGGTCGCCGGCAAGGTCGAGCAGAAGGATGTGCCGATTTATCTCGAGGGGCTCGGGACGGTGCAGGCGTTTAACACTGTGACCGTGCACTCGCGCGTGGATGGGGCACTGGAGAAGGTGCTTTTCAAGGAAGGGCAGGACGTCAAAACCGGTGACCTGCTGGCGCAGATCGATCCGCGCCCGTTTCAGGAAGCGCTTGATCAAGCAGTGGGCAAGAAAGGGCAGGACGCCGCCCAGCTTGCCAACGCGCAGGCGACGTTCGCCCGCAACACCGACCTGCTGAAAAAACAGGTGATCGATCAACAGGACTTCGACACCGCGAAAGCTCAATCCGGGCAATTCGGCGCGGCCGTGCAGTCCGATCAAGCCGCGATCGAGAGCGCGCAGACCCAGCTTGATTACACCCAGATCAAATCGCCGATCGACGGGCGGACGGGACTTCGGCTGGTCGATGTCGGCAATATCGTCCACGCCGCGGATGCGGGCGGGATCGTCGTCATCACGCAACTGAAACCGATCTCGGTCGTTTTCACCGTGCCGGAGCAGGATTTGCAGAAATTATTGAACCAGGGCGGCGAGACGAGTGGTCTTCCGGTCGCCGCTCTCGATCGAGGCAACACCACGCCGCTCGGCGAAGGAACGCTCGCCGTGGTCGATAACGAGATCGATCAAACGACCGGCACGGTGAAGCTAAAGGCCACTTTCCCTAACGAGGACCTGAAATTGTGGCCGGGAAAATTTGTTAATGCGCGACTCATTCTGAAGACGCAGAAAAACGCGACCGTCGTGCCTGCGAGTGTGGTGCAGCGCGGGCCGCAAGGCACCTACGCCTACGTGATCAAGCCGGACAAAACGGTCGGGATGCAGGCGGTGAAAGTCGGGCCAACAGAAGATAACCAGACGGTGATCGAGAGCGGCCTGACGCCCGGTCAACAGGTCGTCGTCGATGGCCAGTATAAGTTGCAGCCCGGCTCGCGCGTGGAGCTGACCTCCGCCACTGGACAGCCGCAAAAGCCAACTGGCGCGCCGAATGGCAAATCCCCGGACGGCAAGTCGCGCCGGCCTGCGAAATCGTGAGCATCTCCGAGCCCTTCATTCGCCGGCCGGTCGCGACCTCGCTGCTCATGGTCGGCGTGATCTTGTTAGGCTTGCTCGGCTACAAATTGCTCCCGATCTCTGCCCTGCCCACGGTCGATTTCCCGACGATCGAGGTGACGACGATCTACCCCGGAGCAAGCGCCGACGTGATGGTCTCGTCGATCACAACGCCGCTCGAACGGCAGTTCGGGCAGATCAGCGGGCTCGCCTCGATGAATTCCACGAGCTCGTTTGGAACTTCCACGATCACGCTGCAATTCGTGCTCGATCGCCCGATCGATGTCGCCGCGCAGGACGTGCAGGCGGCGATCAATGTCGCCGGCGGTTATCTCCCGAAAGACCTGCCCAATCCGCCGAAATACAACAAGGTCAATCCCGCCGACACACCGATCCTTACTCTTGCGATCACCTCGGACAGTTTGCCGCTCGCGCAGGTCAACGACTCCGCCGACACCCTCCTCGCACAGAAACTGAGCGAAGTCACCGGCGTCGGCCTCGTCACGATCGAGGGCAACCAAAAACCGGCCGTGCGCGTGCAGATAAATCCGGCCGCCCTTTCCTCGTTAGGTCTGAGCCTCGAAGACATCCGCACCATCCTCGGTCAGGCGAATGTGAATTCGCCGAAAGGCAGTTTTAACGGGCCGCAGCAATCGTTCACGATCGGGTCCAACGACCAGATATTTTCTGCCGACGCTTACAAGCCGATCATCGTCGCCTACAAAAACGGCGCGCCGATTCGGCTCGGCGACGTCGCCAATATCATCGACAGCGTGGAGAACGATCAGCTCGGCGCGTGGGTCGGCAACAAGCAGGGCGAGCAACCTGCCGTGCTCCTCGACATCCAGCGGCAACCGGGCGCAAACATCATCCAAACCGTCAACAGCGTGAAGGCGCTCCTCCCGAAACTGACCGGCACACTCCCGCCTTCGGTGCACGTTTCGATTCTGGCCGACCGCACGGAAACGATCCGCGCCTCGGTCAGCGACGTGCAGTTTACCCTGCTCCTCACGATCGCGCTCGTCGTCATGGTGATGTTCCTTTTTCTGCGCACGCTCTGGGCGACCGTGATCACGAGCGTGGCGCTGCCGCTGTCGCTTATCGGCACCTTCGGCATCATGTATCTGGCCGGGTTCAGCCTCGACAACCTGTCCTTGATGGCCCTCACGATCTCGACTGGCTTCGTCGTGGATGACGCGATCGTGATGATCGAAAACATCGTGCGCTTTATCGAGGCGGGCGACGCGCCGTTGGAAGCCGCGCTCAAAGGCGCACGCCAGATTGGATTCACCGTCGTCTCGCTCAGCGTCTCGCTCATCGCGGTCTTCATTCCGCTCCTCTTCATGACCGGCATCGTCGGTCGCTTGTTCCGTGAATTTGCCATCACCATGTCGGTCGCGGTCGTCGTTTCGGCATTCGTTAGTCTTACGCTCACCCCGATGATGTGCGCGAAATTACTCAAGCCGAAGACGGACGAAGATCGCGCGCACGAGAACCGTTTCCTGCGCGCGACGGAAGGCTATTTCGAGCGTTTCCGCAATCTCTACGAACGGGGCTTGCGCTGGGTCATGAAGCACCAGCGCTTCACCCTGATCACCTTTTTCATCACCTTCGTGGTCACGATTTTTCTCTACCTCGTGATCCCGAAAGGACTGCTTCCGCAGCAGGACACCGGAGTGATCATCGGCGTGACCGATGCCGCCGAAGATATCTCGTTCTCCGCCATGACGGCGCGCGTCCATGCCATTTCCGATCTCGTCAGGCAGGATCCCGAGGTGGCGAATGTCTCGGCTTCCGTCGGCGCCGGCACGGTCAACGCCACGATCAACACCGCGCGGCTCTTCATCGTGCTCAAGCCGCATAACGAACGAAGCGCGAGCGCGCAGGAAATCATCGACCGGCTACGCGAGAAAACGCGCAACGTCGAAGGAATTTCGCTCTACCTGCAGGCCGCGCAGGATTTGCAGATCGATTCGCGCGTCAGCCGCACACAATACCAATATATTTTGCAGGATGCCGACGCCGCGGAACTGGCGGAGTGGACGCCGAAACTGGTCCACCAACTCGGGCAACTTCCGGAGTTGGCCGACGTCGCGAGCGATCAGCAGGTCAACGGATTGCAGCTCAACGTCGACGTCGATCGCGAGAAGGCCTCACGCCTCAACGTCCTCACCCAGGCGATCGACGACACGCTTTACGATGCCTTCGGCCAGCGCCAGGTCTCGATCATTTTCACCCAGCTCAATCAGTTCCGCGTCATCCTCGAAGTCGAACCAAACTTCCGCTCCTCGCCGAACGTGCTCGACAAGATTTACGTGAAGTCGAGCACCGGCCAACCGGTGCCGCTGAGCGCGTTTGCGACCATGAAGGTGAGCAACACGCCGCTCTCCATTCCGCATCAGGGGCAGTTCCCCGCCGCGACCATCTCCTTCAATCTCCGCAGTGGCGAATCGCTCAGCAACGCCATCCCGGCGATCGAAAAGGCCGAGCAGCAGATCGGCCTGCCGGACACGATCGCGACGACCTTCAGCGGCGCGGCGGCCGAATTTCGTTCCAGCCTAACGACCGAGCCGCTGCTCATTCTCGCGGCCGTCATCGTCATCTACATCGTCCTCGGCGTTCTCTACGAGAGCTACATTCATCCGATCACGATTCTCTCGACGCTGCCGAGCGCAGGCGTCGGAGCGCTCCTCGCCCTTCTCATCTGCCGGACCGACTTCTCGTTAGTCGCGCTCATCGGCATCATTCTCCTGATCGGCATCGTGAAGAAGAACGCGATCATGATGATTGATTTCGCCCTGGAAGCCGAACGCAATGACGGCATGACGCCCGAGGAATCAATCTATCAGGCGTGTCTCCTGCGCTTCCGCCCGATCATGATGACGACCGCGGCCGCGTTGCTCGGCGCATTACCGCTCGCGCTCGAACACAACACTGGCAGCGAGTTACGCCGGCCGTTAGGCATCGCGATCGTCGGCGGCCTGCTCCTTTCGCAATTTCTCACCCTTTACACGACTCCGGTGATTTATCTCTACATGGAACGGGCGCGGAGCTGGTTCGAGGAGCGCCGTCATCGCGGCCGGCTCGAGCAGACTCAGCTGCCGCTGCGGACGGATGAAAAGCGCGAGCCGGAGATCGCGAGTGTTGGAGCGAATGGGAGCCGCAACGGGGGAGCGCGGACATTGAGATGAGCGATCAGCGTTCAGCGGAGGACTTCGCCGGGCGCGTAATCATCGTCACCGGCGCCTGGCGCGGACTCGGGCGTGCGGCGGCGGAGCGCTTTCACGAACGAGGCGGCGCGGTGGCAGTCAATGTGCGCGACCGCGCGCGGGCCGAGGATCTCGCCGCGTCGATCGGCGACCGCACGCTAGCCGTCCCAGGTGACCTCGCCGCGACCGGTGCGGCGGAGGAGATCGTGCGGATGACACTTGAACGCTTTGGCCGCGTCGACGTCGTCGTGAACAACGCCGCGCTCGCGCTCTCCACGCGGTTTCTCGATCTGAC
>DATMNS010000095.1:0-7819 GCA_035568735.1 Chthoniobacterales bacterium
GGTTGCCAGCCCCCTCGCGTCCAGGCCAAACCGTGGCAGGAATTTGCCGGCGAAAAAGCGCTCGCCCAGGTCCAGGCACTGGTCGATTTCGGACCGCGGCCGCCGGCCTCTGCCGCGCTCGAGAGAGAACGCGTTTACCTGCGAAAAAACCTTGAAGCATCCGGCTGGAAGGTAGAGACCCAGCCTTTCACCGACCAAACGCCGCGCGGCCCGATTGCTTTTGTGAACCTGATTGCCACCTGGCCCGGCAAACAGGCGGCCGCGACGCCGCGCTTCCTCGTCTGTTCGCACTACGACACCAAGACCTTCGACACGATCACCTTCGTGGGCGCGAATGACGGCGGCTCGAGCACCGGCGCGCTCCTCGAGATGGCGCGCGTCCTCAGCCTGCATCCGGAGCTGGCCGCGAAAATCGAGCTCGTTTTTTTCGACGGCGAGGAAGCCTACGAGCAATTCAGCGCGACCGATGGTCTCTACGGCAGCCGCTACTTTGCCCGCCAGATCACCGCATCGAAAACCGAAAAAATGTATCGCGGCGGCATCCTCTGGGACATGATGGGCGACCGCGACCTCACCATCACGCTGCCCCCGGATTCGCCGGTCGAATTGGCGCGTGGCATCTTCGCCGCGGCCGACGCCCTGCAGGTGCGCAACCAATTCACCTACTTCAGCCAGGATATTCTCGACGATCACTCGCCGCTCAACGCGATCGGCATCCCGACGATCGACCTGATCGATTTCGATTATCCTCCCTGGCACACGGCCGGCGACACGATGGACAAGTTGAGCGCGCAGAGCCTGCAAACAGTCGGCGCGGTCACGCTCTATTATCTGTCCGAGCTGGCGTTCAAATAAAGCGGGCGCTGCTCGCTGCGACTTTCCCGCTCACGCTCGGCGTCCCGACCGGGGAATTCCTTACCTGCGACGCACTATTAGTCCGCAGCTTCGAGGAGGCCCGGCCCGAAATCAGCGCGCGTCTTGAGAACCAGAAACGTGCGAGCACCGTTGCCGACCTGCTCGCGGCACGGCCATGATCCGCCGCGCGGGGTCATCGACAAAATGCAGGGACGCAATTCTTGATTGCAGCGCGGCCTAATCAATTTGAGCTTGCCTTCGCAACTTCCCACACCTGGAGAGAACAGAAGATGGCCCGCCAAAAATCCAAAAACGTCGGAATCATCGGACTCGGAATCATCGGGTCGCGAGTGGCCGGCGCTCTGCGCAAGCGCGGGCTTCAGGTCTTTGTTTGGAATCGAACTCCGCGCCCGGAACAAAACTTTGTCGGTTCGCCGGGCGAGGTCGCGGAGCTCTGCGATGTAGTGCAGATTTTTGTTTCCGACGACGAGGCGCTCCTCGGGATCGTGCGGCAACTCGGCCCCGCTCTGACGGCCCAGCACGTCGTTACCGCTCACTGCACGGTCTCGCCGGAGAGCATGCGCGCGGCCGCCGAGCTGGTCGAAAGGCGGGGTGCGCGCTTTCTCGAGGCCCCTTTCACCGGGAGCAAAGTCGCGGCGGAAAACGGCCAGCTCGTCTACTATATCGGCGGCGACGAGGCGACCCTGAAACAGGCGCGCCCAATCCTGGAGGCGAGTAGCAAGGAGATCGTCCTCATCGGGGAAAAAATCGGGGACGCGACCATCATGAAAGTCGCAACCAATATCGTGACGGCCGCGACCGCGCAGGTGGCGGCGGAAGCGCTCGCGCTCATCCGCAAAGCCGGAATTTCTCCGGAACTTTTCGGGCGCGCGATGAAGAGCAATGCGAGCAACTCGGCCACCCTGGAGATGAAAGTGCCGATGATGCTGGCCGGCGATTTTGAGCCGCACTTTTCAGTCAAGCACATGCTCAAGGACGTCCGCATCGCGGCCCACCTGGCACGTGATTATTCCCTCGATCTGCCGGTGACGGAAGTGGCGAGCGACGTGCTGCTCGCCGAGCTGAAACAGGGCCGGGGCGACGCGGATTATTCCTCGGTGGCGCAAAAATATTTTCCGGCTCCGGCCAAGATCGTTAGGCCGGAGCCGGAGAAGAAAGCGGAACCGGAGACGAAGGAGCCGCCCGAAGCGAGCCCAGATGGGCCACCGACCGGGCGCAAGCGACCTGCCTGGGCGCGGCCCGCCGAACCGAAACCGGAGCCGCCGGCTGAACCGGAGAAAGCCCCGGAAGCTCCCAATTTATCCGGTGGAATTCGCGGCTGGTTTAGCCGCCGTTCCTAACGAACGCGCCGGCCAATCTGATGCCCCTGTTTGATCTCTCCGATCGCCTTAAACTGCGTCTGACCGGGGACGACCGGGTGCGGTTCCTGAACGGGCAGGTGACGAATGACGTCCGCAAAGCCAACGCCAACCTGTCGATGGCGGCCTGCATCCTGAGCGCGAAAGGGAAAATGGATGCGCTCATTTTTATCGGCGCGGGGCCGGATGAATTAATCGTCGATGCCGACGCGGAGCTAAAGGCAAGACTCGCGGCCCGGCTCGAGCGTTATCTCATCGCCGATGAGGTTACGCTCGAGGACGTGACGGAGCGGTTCGCACTTTTTCACGTCACCGGGGAATCCGCGCCGACCTTGCCTAACGACGCTCGCTGGCGCCGGGGGAAACGATTCGGCGTCGCCGGCTGGGATCTCTTCGTGCCGGCGGCGGAACGCGAGAGCGTGCGCCAATTGCTGGCCGCGCAAGATCCGATTTGCGATCCAGAATGCGCCGAGCGGTTGCGCATCGAACAGGGTATTCCGCGTTGGGGCCGGGAGCTGACCGGCCAGATTATCCCGGTGGAGGCAGGTCTCGAAGGCGAGGCGATTGATTACGCGAAGGGTTGCTACATCGGCCAGGAAGTCATTTCACGGATGAAGATTTCGGGCCAAACGAACAAGCGCCTCTGCGGTTTGGTTTCGCTCGACGGTTCCCCACTCGCGCCGGGGATGCGGCTCTACCCTGCGGCAAAGGAGAGGGAAATGGGCTGGATCACGAGCGCGACGCGCAGTGAATCGTTAGGCAAAGAGATTGCGCTCGGTTTTGTCAAGCGCAGCGCGAACGAGGCGGGCACCATGTTGTCGGCGCGCACCACGCACGGGGCAACGATGGTCGAGGTCGTCGCATTGCCTTTTCGTTAGGGCCGACATGCTTGCTCTGGGGGGGCTCGGGCGCCTCGCCCGTTGGAGGAGGCGCCGAACGCAGCGGGCGGGGCGTCCGCGCTCCCCGGAGGAACAGCTACACGCGCTCGCGGAGAAGTGGATTGACCCCTCTCGGCCCCCTCCATACTTTGGCCCTTCCGCTGCATGGCCAAGGTCTCCGTCAAAAACGTTTCCAAAATCTATCCCGGCGAAAAGGGCGGAAACGTGACCGCGGTCAAAGACGTCAGCCTCGAGATCGCGGATCGCGAGTTCGTCGTGCTCGTCGGGCCGTCGGGTTGCGGAAAATCCACCACCCTGCGGATGATCGCGGGCCTCGAAGAGATCTCGCAGGGTGATGTCTACATCGGCGACAAGCGGGTTAACGACGTCGCGCCGAAGGACCGCGATATCGCAATGGTTTTCCAAAATTACGCGCTCTATCCGCATATGAACGTCTACGACAATCTCGCGTTCGGCCTCAAGTTACGGAAATATCCGAAGACAGAAATCAAGCGCCGGGTGGTCGATGCGGCGAGCATTTTAGGGATTGAGGCGTTGCTCGAGCGGAGACCAAAAGCGCTCTCCGGCGGACAGTGCCAAAGGGTGGCGGTGGGCCGCGCCATTGTGCGGCAACCAAAGGTTTTTCTCTTCGACGAACCGCTCTCCAACCTCGACGCCAGGATGCGGGTGCAAATGCGCACCGAGATCGCCAGGCTCCATCAGCGACTTCAGGCGACGATGATTTACGTCACCCACGACCAGGTCGAGGCGATGACGATGGGGGACCGAATCGTGGTCATGAATGATGGCGTGGTGCAGCAGCACGACACGCCGCGCGTGCTCTACAACGCCCCGGTAAACCTTTTCGTGGCCGGCTTTGTCGGCAGTCCCCCGATGAATTTCATCACGGGCACGCTCAAGGCGGAGGGCGACAAGATTCGATTTCGCGAGATCGAAGGCGGAACGATTGAGGTGGCCTTTCCGGCCGCGGATCGGCCCGGGGCGCGCGAGTTTATCGGGCAAAACGTGATTCTCGGGATCCGGCCGGAAAATATTGAAGTGGCAACCTTGAGCCGCAAGGAAGGCAAGGCGGCGGCCACCGGATTTCCCGCCATCGTCGACATCGTCGAACCGATGGGAGCGGAAACCAATCTCTATCTGCAGACCGGCGCCCATACGCTGGTCTGCCGCAGCCGGGGTGCGTTCGAGCATCACGAAGCCGGTCATCGGCTTCAGTTCGAAATGGCTTTGGCCAAGGCTCATTTTTTCGATCCCGTCTCGACCAACCGCCTGAGCTAGCGATCTCTTCGCCGCTGAGGCTTTTCCGGCGCGGAGATTTGCTTGCGCTCGACCGCGCGCCTCACTTATAAAGCAAAGCCTGCCCTGGAAACGCTCGAACCGGAGACCACTGTGAACCAACGATTACTCGCCGAAATTGGCCGCACTCAGCGCCTGGAGATTCTCAACACGCTCAAGCGAACCCGCGGCCTGTCCGTTAACCAGCTCGTCACCAAAATGAAGATGAGCTACATGGGAATCAAACAGCATTGCCTGACCCTCGAGCGCGACGGTTATCTCGATACCTGGCGACGCCCGCAAAAAATGGGCCGGCCCGAAATGGTCTACCGTCTGACGCGCCGCAGCCATGGGCTCTTCCAGGCCGATAGCAACGTGTTCACGCTCGATCTGTTGCAATCGATCGAGGAAATTCACGGCGCGAACGCTCCCGAGAAGCTGCTCTACAATCTCTTCGAACGGAAGACGCGCGCGCTGAAGGAGAAGATCAACGGAAACACCGTCGAAGAGCGCGCGAAATCGCTCGCGGCCATTCGCGACGAGGAGGGACACATGTCGCAATTGGTCAATGAACCGACCGAAGGCGGCACCCAGATTCTGGAATGTCACTCGCCGATCATGAATCTGATCGAGCGTTACGAAATCATCGGCCGGCTCGAACAGGACATGTTCGAGAAACTCCTCCAGACTCCGGTGCGGCGCGAAGAGACCCGGACTTCCGGACTCTACGAGGCGGCGTTTTATTTCGCGGTCTGATTGTCCTAGAGACGGGCGTGTCGCCCGCCGGAAACCCTTGCCCGCGGGCCGCGCGCGCGTTCTTGCGGGCCGACACGACCGCCGCTCCATGGGCGAGCCCGCATTGCCGGTGGGCAATTTACCCTTTCGCTACCCGTGGATTTCAGTTGATTGGTGGCGATGCCCAGCCAATTCCCCGCCGCCGTCATCGAGAACCTGGAACCTCTGATTGACGGCGGTCGCTACCCGATCAAGCGCGTCGTGGGCGAGGACGTGGTGGTGGAAGCGGATATTTTCAAAGACGGCCATGACATCGTGGCGGCGGCGTTGAAGTGGCGGGCCGCCGGCGAGGCGCGCTGGCACGAGACCGCGATGAAGCACGTCGATAACGATCGCTGGCGGGGGGCCATTTCCCTCTACGAAAATGCGACCTACGAGTACACGGTCGAAGCCTGGACCGATGTCTTCGCCGGCTGGCAACATGAGTTCACGGCGAAATTCGAAGCCGGCCTTGCGAATCTGACGAGCGAAAAACTGGAAGGCGCGGCCCTCCTCGCCGCCGCCGCCAAGCGCGCCCGCGGCGCCGACGCCAAACGCCTGCGCGAATTCGCCGAGCAAATGCGCGCCGGCAGCGACGCGCTCGTCCATCGCCTGGCGCAGGCTGGCGAGCTCGAGGTCTTGATGGCGACCTACGCCGCGCGGTCCGGCGCGACTCAGTACAGCCCGCCGCCGCGGGTGATCGTCGATCGGGTCGCCGCGCGGACCGCCGCCTGGTACGAGTTTTTTCCCCGTTCCGCGGAGGGACGAGCGGACCGCGGTTCGACTTTTCGCGACTGCCTTGCGCGGGTCGAGGATGCGCAGGCGATGGGCTTCGACGTTATCTACTTTCCGCCCATCCATCCGATTGGCCTAACGAATCGCAAAGGCCGCAATAACTCCGTTACCTGCCGGCCGGGTGAGCCGGGAGTGCCCTACGCGATCGGGAATCGCAACCTCGGTTGCCCGAACGGCGGCGGGCACCGGGACATCGAGCCGTCGTTAGGCACATTCGCCGATTTCGCCTGGCTGGAAAAACAGATCCGTCGCCGCGGGATGGAGATCGCGCTCGATTTCGCGCTCAATTGCTCGCCCGACCATCCCTATGTCGCGGAGCATCCGGAGTGGTTCTACAAACGTCCCGACGGCACGATCAAGTACGCTGAGAATCCGCCCAAGAAATACGAGGACATTTACCCGCTCAACTTTCGCTGCGCGAACTGGCAGGAGCTTTGGGAGGAGATGAAAAGCATTATCCTCTTCTGGGCGGAACACGGGGTGCGAATTTTCCGGGTCGATAACCCGCACACCAAGCCGGTCGTGTTTTGGGAATTCCTTATCTCCGGGGTGCGCGAAAAATTCCCGGACACGATCTTTCTCTCGGAAGCGTTCACCCGGCCAAAAATGATGAAAGCGCTGGCCAAAGCGGGCTTCACCCAGAGCTACACCTATTTCACCTGGCGCACCGGCAAGCAGGAGCTGACCGAATATTTCACCGAGCTGACACAGACCAGGATGCGTGAATATTTTCGCGGCAATCTCTTCACCAACACGCCGGATATCCTGCCGCTTCACTTGCAGACCGGTGGCCGGCCAATGTTTCAGATCCGCGCGGTCCTCGCGGCGACGCTGTCGAGCGTTTACGGCATCTACAGCGGCTTCGAGCTCTGCGAAAACGCCGCCCTTCCCGGACGCGAGGAGTACGCCGATTCCGAAAAATATCAGTTCAAGGAACGCGATTGGGACGCGCCCGGAAACATTAAAGAGCTGATCACCAGCCTGAACCGGATCCGGCGCGAAAATCGGGCCCTCCATTTCTACGACAACCTCCGATTCCATCCCGCCGAGAACGACGCGATCCTATTTTACAGCAAGATGACGCGGGCGCGCGACAGCATCATTCTCATCGTCGTGAATCTCGACCCGAGCTTTACGCAGAGCGGCTTTGTGCACGTGCCGATCGAGGATTTCGGCGAGATCGGGAGCGAGAGTTACGAGGTGCACGATCTCCTAACCGATGCCCGTTACGTCTGGCAGGGGAAGCGTAACTATGTCGCGCTGCATCCGGGCGTTCAGCCCGCGCACATTTTTCGGGTGCGGCGTTTATAGACGCCACCTCTGTCGGGCGAGACTACGGGCACGAGCAGGAGAAGAAGATGAACGATCGGACCCAGACCACTGTCTCAGCGCCGGTGAGTTGCATCGTCAGCCCTCGCGCCTATGCTAAGCCCGAATTGAGCATGAAGAGTTTCCTTTCACTGCTCGTCGTGTTCGCGAGCGCCGGTCCCGCCCTCGCGCAAGCTCCGGCGTCGGAGCCACCCATCCTCCCGCGGACGACCAACATCCTCGAAGCCATGATCGCCGCCGGCCCGGTTATGCTGCTGCTTTTTCTCCTTTCCGTCTTCTCGGTCATGCTGATCATCGTTTATTTTTTCACCATCCGGCGCGGCGCGGTGGTCACCAGCGGCTACATGGCGACCGCCGATGCGCTCCTCCGCAAGCGCGACTATCTCGGCTTGCTCGCAGTTTCGAATCGGCACGGCGAAGCGATCGCGCGCGTCGTCCAGAAGACGCTCGATTTCATGACGAAAAATCCCGCGGCGGATTTTGCCCAGGCCCGCGAGATCGCGGAAACCGAAG
>DATMNS010000096.1:0-4474 GCA_035568735.1 Chthoniobacterales bacterium
AGTGTATTTTCCTCTCCGACTATCGATCGTCTTCCGATGACACCGCGCCCGCGCTTTACCTGGACGCAGCCCAACCACCGTGTGCTGCTCCTCTTCGCGGTGATCTGCGGGCTGAGCACGTTCAGCGCATTCTTGCTGCAACGACTCGGCGCCCCGGCCCTCGGCGCGATTCCACTCTTTATCGTCGCCTACTTGAGCGGCGGTTGGTTCGCCTCGATCCAACTGAGCGGCGAGCTGCGGCGCGGCAAGTGGGACATCAACCTGCTCATGCTCGTCGTCGCGCTCGGCGCGGCCAGCGTCGGCGCTTGGGCGGAAGGCGGCACGCTGCTCTTTCTCTTCGCGCTCAGCAACGCGCTCGAACGCTTTGCCAATCATCGGACCGAGCAGACGATCAGCTCGCTCCTCAAGTCCGCGCCGGAGACCGCCTGGCGGCGGGAGAACGGACGGTGGATTGAAGTCGCGGCAGATTCGTTAGGCATCGGTGATGAGGTCCTGGTCAAACCGGGGGAACTCTTCCCGGTCGATGGCGAGGTAATCGAAGGCGCGACCTCGGTCGATGAGTCCGCCCTGACCGGCGAAGCGCTCCCGGTTTCGAAGCGGGCCGGCGATCCAGTGAGCGGCGGCACGATGAACCTGGAAGGGCAGGCAGTCCTTCGGGTGCAGCGTTTGCCGAGCGAAAGCGCGGTGCAACGCATCATCGACCTGATCGAGAGCGCGCGCGAACAGAAGGCGCCGGCGCAACGTTTCACCGACACGTTTACGCGCTATTACACGGTCGTGGTCCTGACCGGCAGTGTTGTTTTTCTCGGCTGGCTTTTGCTTTGGGTGCGCGAGCCATTCGCGCAAGCCGTTTACCGGATGATGACGCTCCTTGTCGTCTCCTCGCCCTGCGCTCTCGTTCTTTCGATTCCGTCCGCCATCCTGGTCGCGATTGCGGCCGGCGCGCGCCAGGGCATTCTTTTCCGCGGCGGGGTGGCGGTCGAGACGCTCGCCGGGGTTAATCATTTTGCCTTCGACAAGACCGGCACCCTAACGACGGGCGAGCTGGAAGTCGCGCGGATCGAGACGACCGGGGAAATCTCGCGCGAAGAAGCGCTCGCCGTCGCCGCGGCGGTGGCCCAGAATTCCACCCATCCGCTTTCCCGCGCCGTCGTGGCGGAAGCCGAACGCATCGGTTTGCCGCTGAGCGAAACGCGGGGCGTCGCCAATATCCCCGGATTCGGAATCGAAGCGATGATCGGTCCAAACCTCACCGCGGTCGGAAGCCGGCGCCTGATGGAGCAGCGCGGATTCGACGTCGCGCCGTTCCCCTCGAGCGGCGCGGAGGCCGAGGTTTGGGTGGCCCGCGACCGGCTGCTCGGCGTCATTTACCTGCGCGACCGGCTCCGCCTCGCCACCCCGGAGGTTATCGCGGACCTGCGGAAAGCAGGCGACACGGTCGCCCTGATTTCCGGCGATCGCGCCTCGGCCGCCGAAATGGTGGCGCGGGCGGCGGGGATCGAGGAAGTACACGCCGATCTTACGCCTAACGAAAAGCTGGAGTGGATTCACCGCTGGCGGCAGGCGGGAAAAATAGTCGCGATGGTGGGCGACGGGATCAACGACGCCCCCAGCCTGATCGCGGCCGACGTCGGCCTCGGGATGGGCGCGCGCGGCTCGGATGCCGCCCTCGCGCAAGCCGACGTGATCCTGATGCACGACCGGATCGAGAACGTGCCGGCGGCCGTCCGCCTGAGTCGACGAGCCCGCACCATTATCCGGCAGAATCTCGTCGTGTCGTTAGGCACGGTCGTCGTCCTGGTAGCTTTCGCGCTTGCGCAAAGGATCAGGCTTTCGCTCGGGGTCGTCGGCCACGAAGGGAGCACGGTGCTGGTGGTGCTCAACGGGCTGCGACTGCTTCGGTTCAAGCCGGGGCGCGCTAAGTAAATATTGAGCGCGCGTGCCGCGCGCGTTGCAGCCAGAGCCGGTCGGAGGGATAGGTCTGCTGATGCAACATCAAATCATTGGCAACACGATGCCGGTTCTGGAAATCCAGCTCGCGGCCGAAGAGAAAATCATCGCTGTTTCGGGCGAGCTTTCCTGGATGACGAGCACGATCGACCTGAGCACGACGACCGGGGTTGGCGGCGGGGGCGGATTACTCGGCGCCTTCCAGCGCGTGGTCGGCGGCGGCTCGCTTTTCATGACGGAATATTGCGCGCGGGGCGGCGACGGGACGGTCGCCTTCGCAACGAAGTTGCCGGGGCACATCGTGCCGGTCGAGGTTTCGCCGGGGCAGACCTACCTGATCCATCGCCACGGCTTTCTTTGCGCGACGCCGGGGGTAGAATTGAGTGTCGGTTTCCAGCAGTCGTTAGGCGCGGGCATCTTCGGCGGCGACGGATTCATCCTGCAAAAGCTCGCCGGACAATGCCAGGCGTTCGTCGAACTCGGCGGCGAGATCGTGACCTACGATCTCGCGCCCGGGGAAACGCTTCGGGTCCACCCGGGCCACGTCGGGATGTTCGAAGCGAGTGTCCGCTTCGAGATCACGCGGGTCAAAGGCATTCGGAACATGCTCTTCGGCGGTGATGGAATTTTCCTCGCCGCTCTCACCGGACCCGGAAAGATTTGGCTCCAGACGCTCACGGTGGCCAATTTCGCCCACGCCCTGGCGCCGTACCTGCCCGGCGTCAAAGCCGAGGTGACGGAAGTCGGCGCGGGCGCGGTGATCGGCTCGGTGATCCGCGGCCTAACGAAGGGCTAACCAACTCCGCGCGGCTATTTGTTAATGATCTTGGGGATTTTCGCGCGGGCCAATTCGCTGATCGCACTGTTGGTGCTGGATCCATTTCCTCGCGAAGCCCGCCCAGAAACTTGCCGGAGTGAGAGGAACTCCAAATTCTAAAGATTTTGCTTCCATCGGCGACGCTTATTGATCTAAGGTCTGGAGTTCGAACATTACAATTCCATGACAACTTCAAGACTTTTCAGAGTCGTTCTGTGCACCGTGTTCCTCTTCGCAGGCTGCAACAAGAAGTCGAGCACGACCAAAGTCATCAATTCGAAGCATGTTAAGATCGGCTTTATCGGATTGACCTGCGAAGCGCCGATTTATACGGCGTATGAGAAAGGGTTCTTCAAAGAAGAAGGACTGGAGCCTGAATTAGTGAAATGCAGCTGGGCGAATTACAAGGATAATCTCGCGCTCGGCAGCTACGACATCACTCACCATCTCGTGATGTATTTCCTCAAACCAATCGAGCAAGGCTTGGATGTGAGGTTCCTTGGGGGAGTGCACACCGGATGCCTGCGAGTCCAAACCGGCGTGAACAGTCCGATTCACAAAATCCAGGACTTGAAGGGAAAACGGATTGGAGTCCCGGGAATGGGCACGCCTCCGTTCGTCTTTGCCAACCGCGTTCTCGGAACCCACGGCGTCGATCCCAGCAAGGATATTACCTGGAAGGTTTTTCCGGCCGGAGAACTGGGATTGGCGTTGACCAAGGGAGAGGTGGATGCCGTGGCCGACGCCGAGCCGATTGGGACCCTGTTGGTCGCGGACGGCAGGGCGAGAAACATCGACGGAATGGACGAGGCGACCGACGAACCTTACGCGAAAGAGTATTGCTGCGAAATCATCGCGAATGGCAAATGGATCGATGCCAACCCCGACACCGCGGCCCGAGCAACCCGGGCGATCTTGAAAGGGGCGGTATGGGTGCAGCAAAACCCGAAGGCTGCGGCACAGCTGGCGGTGGACAAAAAATACCTCGCTTCAACGGTCGAACTAAACACCATCGCGATCGGCCGCTTGAAATACATTCCGTCCGTCACTCGGGCTGAGCAAACACTCTACACCGCGGCCAAAGAAATGAGGGTGGCCAAGATGCTTTCGCCTGGCACCGATACTGACGCATTGGCGAAACGCGCCTTCCAGCATCTTGATGGCGTAACCGACGAGTGGATTAAGACCGTCCAAGTGGAAAAAGTCCCGGGCGGCCAGATCGACCCTAACGAAGATATCCGCATGTATGCAGAGTTGATTCAGAAAGACACCGAAGATTCCTGCTGCCGAAGAAAATTGTTCGATCAGCCGGACCAGGACGCCCCGAATCTGGCTGATCCTGACGCCCCGTGCCTCCAGAAGAAGACGATCGTCCGTAAATGAATGAATAGTGCCGTTGAGGGAGTCGGAACTGGAGCACCGGTCATCACAATGACGCGGTCCGCCGCTGGTGAGGCCGCGATTCCAGCTCCAATGGCGCTGAAATCGCGGCCGCAGACACTCCTGGCTGTTCCAGTCGCAGCGGCGATCGGTCTCGCGGTGCACTATTTCGTGCCGAAAGACGAACCGCTCTATCCCACCCATTTCTATCCGATATTCCTGAGCGTCATGTTCGGCTTGGGATTAGCGGGCGCGCTGGCGCAGATTTCTTTTCCGCGGCTTCGTCGCTGGATGCGCAAGATGTGTCCGATTCTCGGTGCGGTTGTC
>DATMNS010000097.1:0-6044 GCA_035568735.1 Chthoniobacterales bacterium
TCCCGCGCTTCTCGCCGGATGCATTGAAGGCGAACCAGGCGATGGTGGACTTGTTAGGCAAAATCGCCGCGGCGAAAAAGGCGACGCCGGCGCAGATCGCGCTCGCATGGCTCCTGGCGCAAAAGCCGTGGATCGTGCCGATCCCGGGCACGACGAAACTGCATCGACTGGAAGAGAATCTCGGCGCGGTAAATGTCGAGCTGACGCCGGATGATTTGCGCGAGATCGATGAAGCGGCGTCGGAGATCGACGTGCAAGGGGCGCGTTATCCCGAGAAGCTCGAAGCGATGACGGGACGGTGAGTTATTCGCCATTGAGAATAGCCGGCGGGGTGGACAATCCGGCGCCCTTGGCTACAGTTCTGGCCCCGCTCGCGCGCCGACGGGCTTCACCTTTCTCACCTATGGCACTCAGCGAGACCGACATTCAACGTCAGAAAGAAATTAAACAGGCCGAGGAACTTCTCTTCAGCGGCCACCAGGAGCTTGGTTTTGCCAAAGGATTGTTCCTCGGAAATTTCGTCGCCGACTGGGCGATGCCCTATCCGCAGCTGACCGACGCTGAGCAGGCGGACGTCGATCGCGCAGTCACCGAGTTGCGCCAGTTTTTGGATGAACACCTCGATCCCGAGGAGATCGACCGCCAGGCCGACATCCCCCGCCACGTGATCGACGGACTCGGTCGGGTCGGCGTGCTCGGGATGACGGCGCCGAAGGAAGTGGGCGGGCGCGGATTTTCGCAGATGCAGTATTGCAAAGTGCTCGAGGAAATCGGCGCGCGCTGCGCTTCGACCGCGGTGTTCACGAACGCGCACCACTCGATCGGTATCCGGGCGCTGCTCCTTTTCGGCACGAAAGAGCAGCAGGAAAAATGGCTGCCGAAATTGATGCACGGCGAGCAGCTCGCCGCCTTTGCCCTCACCGAGCAGGAAGCCGGGTCCGACGCAGCCAACGTGCAAATGCGCGCCACGCCGAGCGAAGACGGCTCGCATTACATTCTCAATGGCGAAAAGCGCTACATCACCAACGCCTCGATCGCCCAGGTCCTGACCGTGATGGCGCGCACCCCGGTTCCCGGCAAGGATAAGGACGCGATCACCGCGTTTCTCGTCACGCCCGACATGGAGGGCTTCGAGATGATCGAGCCGCGCATGCCGAAGCTCGGGATTCGCGGCACGGCGACGGGCCGTTTCCGACTCAACAACGTGCGCGTGCCGAAGGAAAATATTCTCGGCCCGTTAGGCAAAGGCCTGCGCGTTGCGCTCACCGTTCTGGATTTCGGCCGGACCACCTTCGGCGCCTGCTGCACGGGCGGAGCCAAGACCTGCCTGCGGCTGGCGATCGAGCACGCGAACAAGCGCAAACAGTTCAACAAAACGCTGGGCAATTTCGATCTGGTGAAGAAAAAAATCGCGCGCATGGCGGCCGACGTTTACGCGATGGAAGCGATGACGCAGGTGACCGCCTCGCTGATCGATCGCGGCCTCGAGGATTACATGGTCGAGACCGCCATGCTCAAGGTCTTCACGACCGAGCGGCTCTGGGACGCAGTCAATGATTGCTTCCAGATCCATGGCGGCTCCGCCTATTTCGACGACTCCCCGCTGGGGCGGATGCTGCGCGACGCGCGGATCAACCAGATCGGCGAAGGGAGCAACGAAGTGCTCACCTCTTTCATCGCACTCGTGGGAATGCGCGGACCCGGGATGGAGTTCAAGGAAATCTACGACACCATGCTCAAGCCGTGGCGTCCGGAAGGAGCGAAAGCCGCCTGGGGCGCCGGCCTGAAACGACTCAGCGCCGCAGTCAAGGTGCCGGAGGTGCCGGTGCGCAACGATCGGCTGAAATCGTACGCCGGTCAGTTGGCGCGCCTGGTTTGGCGTTTCAACTTCGCGGTCGACAAGGCACTAATCGCCTACCGCGAACCGGTGATGGAGATGCAACTGGTGCAGGAACGCATTGCCAACGCGGCGATGGAATTGTTTGCCGCGACCTGCGTGCTGAGCCGTTGGGACTCCGAGCTGTCGGTCGTGGGCCGCAACGGCCGGGCCGCGACCGATCATGTCGCCGCGGACCTTTTCGTTAGGCGCGCGCTTCGACAAATCCGGCAATTCCTGCGCGGGTTGGGCGATAACGATGATGCGGCGCTGCTCGCCACTGCCGATACCGTGTTGGGCAAGAGCGGCACACCGAAGCAAAACGGCGCCTAGTGGTGTGTATCCCTTGAATGGGTAGTAATGCGAGCGCCCTTTCCGGGGAGCGCACGCGCCCTCGCGTGCTGGCTGCGGCGCCTCGCCGCAACGAACTTTCCAAGGGAGCATCGCCGAGGAGAAAAAGCTCGCGATGACGAGGGCGTCATCGCCAGCACGCGAGGCGCGTGCGGTCCCCAGACGGCCTGTTGTCGCGCTTTACTAATGATCGATAAGTCCATTAGCACCGCACTCGCTCCCGGAGTGCAACTGGCCCGTTTTTAGCTCCGACGTGGGGCATGGACCCCGTTCCAGCGCTCGACTTGCAGGGCCAGCGCGTTTTGATTTTCATCGTCGCCTACAACGCTGAGACGACGATCGAGAAGGTGCTGAACCGCATCCCGGCCTCGCTCCAGCAGCCGAACGTCGAGGTGCTGATCATTGACGACTCTTCGCAGGACGACACTTTTCTCAACGGCCTGCGTTACCAGCAGGCTCATTCCGCCTTCAAGATCACGGTCCTGCGCACGCCGGAAAATCAGGGCTACGGCGGCAACCAAAAACTCGGCTACCGCTACGCGATCGAGAACCACTTCGACATCGTGGCGCTCGTGCATGGCGACGGCCAGTATGCGCCGGAAAAGCTGCCGGCCTTACTCGCACCGCTCCTTGCAGGGGAAGCGGACGCGGTTTTCGGCTCGCGCATGTTCGACAAAAGCGCGGCGCGCGCCGGCGGCATGCCGTTCTACAAATGGATAGGCAACCAGATTTTGACCGGTTTCCAGAACCGCATGCTGGGCACACGGCTCTCGGAATTCCATTCCGGTTACCGCCTTTATTCGACCCGGGCGCTGGCCCAGATCCCATTCGAAAAAAACACCCACGATTTCCACTTCGACACCGAGATCATCATCCAGTTTGTCTTGCAAAAGCTCCGCATCGTTGAGTTGCCGATCCCGACCTTTTACGGGGACGAAATCTGCCGCGTTAACGGTTTGAAGTACGCGTCCGACGTTTTTCGCGCGACGATCAAAGGGCGTTTGTGCGGCATGCACCTGTTTTACGATCGCAAGTTTGCCGTCGGTCGCGAAACCGCGGCCCATTCCGACAAACTCGGTTTTCCATCGTCGCAATCGTTCGCGCTCGAGCGCTGCACTGCCGGCCGCAACATTCTCCAACTCGGCATCGGACACGCACATGTGGCGGACGAATTGCAGCGCCGCGGTTGCCGCGTCACGCCAATCGATTTCGCGGCTAACGAATTGACTTCGCACTCAGAAACCGTCTGCCTGGCGTCCCGCCCCCAGCTGCCGCAGGACATCTCGGTCTACGATCAAATTCTCCTCATGGACGTGGTCGAGCACTTGCATGACCCGGAAGGTTTCATGGACGAATTGCGCCACCGCACGGCCGACCGCCGGCCCGAAGTAATCGTCACTGCGGCCAACGTCGCCTTTTTCATCACCCGAATCATGCTCGCGCTGGGTCAGTTCAACTACAGCCGGAAGGGAATTCTCGGCCTCGGTCATCGCCGGCTCTTTACCTTTCGGTCGTTGCACGCGTTGCTCGAGCAGGCGGGTTACGAGGTGCTCGAGGCGCGCGGGGTCCCGGCGCCTTATCCTCTTGCGCTCGGCTCAAATCGCCGCAGCCGGATCCTGCTCGGACTCAACCAATGGCTGATCCGATTGAGCAAGGGTCTGTTTGGTTACCAGATTTGCCTGCGCGCGCGTCCCCTCCCGCATTCGCATCATCTCCTGAAGGAGACGATCTCGGGCAGCGCCGGGCTGCGGGCCGAAGTGCTGGCTCGTGTCGCCTAACGATCTCCGAAAATAAATCTCCCGCAATTGCCTCGCCCACCGCGGCAAAAGACCCGGCTTGTCGCGGGGCAATGGCACGGACAGTGCTGGAAAAAGGGCCATGCCAGTCCTTCGCGCAAAGCCGCAGGTTGCTCGTCTTCCGCCGACAGCGTTGCGCTTCGATCGCACCCCGCCGCCGCGCTACCGCGAAATCGAAAAATGCCGGATCTGCGGAAATGAGAACCTTGTGCCGGTTCTTTCCCTTGGTGAACAATTTCTGACCGGGGTTTTTCCGCGCGGACTCCACGCCACGCTGAGCAAGGGACCGCTCGAACTGGTCGCCTGCGCCGCGACCGAAAACGAGGACGCGTGTGGATTGGTGCAGTTGCGTCAGTCCTACGAACTGGGCGAGTTGTACGGCGAAAATTACGGTTACCGGTCCTCGCTCAACGCTTCGATGGTGCGACACCTCAAGAGCAAGGTAGACCAGCTGATCGAGCGCTACCCGCTGCAGTCAGGCGACCTCGTGCTCGATATCGGCAGCAACGACGGGACGCTCCTTTCATTTTATCCCGAGAAAAATGTGACGGTGGTCGGGATCGATCCGACGGGACGAAAATTCGCTTCCTACTATCGGAAACACATCACGTTGCTCCCGGATTTCTTTTCCGCCGATCTCTTCGGGAAAATGTTCGGCTCGCGCCGGGCCCGAATCGTGACCTCGATCTCGATGTTCTACGATCTCGAGAGCCCGTTGCGGTTCATGGAGGAGGTCGCCTCGATCCTCGACGAGGAAGGCGTCTGGCATTTCGAAATGAGCTACATGCCCTCGATGGTGCGCACGATGGGTTACGACACCATCTGTCACGAACATCTCGAGTACTACTCGCTGCATCAGATCAAATGGATGACCGACCGGAGCGGTCTCAAGATTCTGGACGTTGCCTTCAACGATATAAACGGCGGAAGCTTCGCTGTGACCGTGGCGCGCCGGTCTTCCAAGCACGCCAGGGACACGACCCAGATCAAACGCCTGCTGCGGGAAGAAAAGACGCAAGGGCTGAGCACCCTCGCGCAGCAACGCGACTTCAGGAAGGCGGTCGAGGCCCACAAGAAGGATCTCCTCTCCGTGCTGCACATCTTAAAGGCGGAGAAACGCACCGTCCTCGGTTACGGCGCTTCGACCAAAGGAAACGTCCTTTTGCAGCACTGCGGCATCTCCCGCGACCTGCTCCCGGCAATTGCGGAAGTGAACCAGGATAAATTCGGCTGCTTCACGCCCGGCACCAATATCCCAATTATTTCCGAAGCTGAAGCGCACGCCATGAAGCCCGATTACCTTTTCGTCCTTCCCTGGCATTTCCGCGCCAATATCATCGAGCGCGAACAGGCTTTTCTGAACCGGGGCGGAAGGTTGCTTTTCCCTCTGCCCGCAATCGAAATCGTCGGAGGTTAACCCTTGAAGCGAAACGCGCTCATCGTCGGCGCGAGCGGACAGGATGGCCGTCTGTTGACCCGGCAACTTCTGGATCGCGGCTACGCCGTTCGCGGCTGGACCCGAACCAAACCAGCGCCGCAGATAGAATGCGAATGCGCCCAAATCGACCTCCTCGATTCCCTCGCGATCGAGAAGGAACTTCAGAACCTGTCACCCGATGAAATCTACTATCTGGCGGCGTTTCATCATTCCACCGAAGACTCTCTCGCGCTCACACCGACAGAGCTGACGCAACGCAGTTTCGAGGGGCAGGTCGCCGGCCTGCGCCACGTGCTCGAGGCGATCGAGGCAGTGGCGCCCCGAACACGACTTTTCTATGCGGCTTCTTCGCACGTTTTTGGCGAAGCCGTCACGGCATCGCAGAACGAGCAGACGCCGTTCGCGCCGACATCCGTTTACGGCATCTCGAAGGCGGCGGGCGTCGCGTGTTGCCGTCACTTCCGCGAAAAAGGAATCTTCGCCGCGACCGGCATTCTGTTTAATCACGAATCGGCGCTACGCAAAACGTCGTTCCTCTCGCAGAAAGTTGCGCAGGGCGTCCTGCGGGCGCGGCGCGAACCGG
>DATMNS010000098.1:0-3763 GCA_035568735.1 Chthoniobacterales bacterium
GCCCGGCCGCCATAGATCTTGACCAGATCATGGGTCAGCAGGACTTCCTCGTGTTCGTTAGGCTGAAGCGCCATCCCCGCGGCCGGGGCGGCGAGGGACGGCTCAGGCGAAGTGATCATACCTTTTTTACCCGTTTCTTCCGGACCGGCTTTGGGGTCGGTGTCGGGGAAGGCGACCCTTTCGCATTCGCGTCCTGCCGGATTTCGGTGCGGCTCGGGCCGTGCGTGGTGAGATGGCCGTCCTGGCTCAGCACCATGACCGTGGCGGGACTCGTCGCGATGTGCGTATCCAAACCTTCCTGGACCCGCGGGCTGCCGGTCAACTCGACGTTTCCATCCGATGAAGTGTAGACCGCCTTTTCCGACAGCCCGACCGATTTCGAGGGCGGGCCCCCTTTCGGATCGGGCCGATCGCGGACCACACCGACGTTGCCTTCGGCGATCGCTTTCTCGAGGCCTTCGCCTTCCTCCTTGTGAATAAAGACCGTCAGCTTGTCCGATTGAATGTTAAAGCGCGGATCGAAAACCCGGACATGGCCGGTGAAGAAACCAATGCGTTTCTCGGTATTGAACGATGTTTCGTCCGAGTAGATCTGGGTCGTGATCGGCTGGCCGTTTGCATCCGTCGCGGCGCGCGCCGGTGAAGCCTGGGGTTTCGGAGGGGCCTCCGCGGCCTGGGCCGCCTGCTGCGCGCCGACCCGAACGGTCGCGAGCAGCGCGAGCGCCATTGCCACGGTCAACCTCCCTTTCATGGTTTCGCCGCCCCGCCGGCAATTTCCTTCTGGTTGAAAATTGTCATGTGCACATTGCCGGTGAGCGTTCCCTGGTGGGTCACAGTGCTGAACGTCATGGCATCGCCGGCGATCTCGAAATCGGTGCGCTTGATCTTGGTCCGGTGCTTGGAAGCGATCACCCGCGTTTCGAGATTGAGGATGGCGTCGCTCATAGCGACGTTGAAATCGGGCTGCTCCTTTGCATCGAACGTCAGCATCTTCACGTTGGTAAAGTGAACATGATTTTCATCGAGGCGCGCGGCCGTGGCGGCTTCGAAACGGCCGAGCAGATGCCCGTCGGCATCGTAGTTTGGCAGAACGAGGCCTTTCGCTTCGTGCCCAACGGTGAGCGGGATGTTTTTCAGGCCCAGGTCCTCCTTTTGCGTTTCGGGCGCGGGCGTCGGGGTCGGCTTCCGCTGCTTGCGATCGCCGGCGGAGGCAGCGCAGCTGCCCACGAGCAACAAGAGAAGACTCAGGCGCGTCCCGCGGAAGAGGCGGGACCCGCTACGACACGGCAGCATGAATAGCTTTTAACATGCGCAGATGCTTCGGCAAATCCTTTAGCGGAACTTGATTCGGCCCATCGGAGAGGGCGCGCGACGGGTTTTCGTGCACCTCCATGAAAATACCATCGCACCCGGCGGCCAGCGCAGCCCGCGCGAGCACGGGCGCGAGCGCGGCGTCCCCGGACGTGAAGTCGCCCGCGCCCCCGGGGCGCTGCACCGAGTGCGTCGCATCGAAAATCACGTGATGGCCGGCGGCACGCAGCCAGGCCAGCGAGCGCATGTCGGCCACGAGATTGTTATAGCCGAAGGTCGTCCCGCGCTCGGTGAAGAAATACTTATGCGCGCCAAAGGCCTCGAGCTTCTCTGCGATATTGCGCACATCCCACGGCGCAAGGAATTGTCCCTTCTTCACATTCACCACCCGGCCGGTTTCCGCCGCCGCCTGAATCAGGTCCGTCTGCCGGCAGAGGAATGCCGGGATTTGCAAGACGTCGACGAACTCCGCCGCGATTTCCGCCTCGTTAGGCGAATGGACATCGGTCGTCACTGGCAGCCCGATTTCGCGGCCGATTCCGGCCAGCAATTCGCAACCTTCGCGGGCCCCCATGCCGCGATAGGAGCGCACCGAGGTGCGGTTCGCCTTGTCGTAGGAAGCCTTGAAGATGAAGGGCAGATCTTCCGCGGCGCAAATCCGTGCAATCTTGCGCGCCATTCGCCTAACGAATTTCTCGGACTCGATCACGCACGGCCCGAGAATGAAGGCGGGCGTCTTGCCACCCAGCGTCACTGGGCCAATCGTCAGGGGCTTCGGCTTCACGAGGCAGCATTCTCGTCAAAAGCCCGGGCAAGTCCAAGGCGATTCGAGCCGGGCGAAATTCTGCTCGCCTCGCGCGCTCGTCCCTTGCAGAATCCACCCTTTTGTCGCCTATGAAACGAGATCCCAGTCTGATCGGACTTCCCCCTGAGCTTTCGGTTGAGGAAGCCGCGGCCCGGTTCGATCTCTTGCAACAGAGACTCGTGCCGCTCTGGAGTTCGATCGAATCCTTTAACCAGGACGAACAGACGATCGTCGTCGTTCCCTCGATCTCGCTCGAGATGGCGGTGAGCGGCTTCGAAATTCAGGGTTACGAAGAGCGCTTCCTTTTTCTGTTGCTCTTGCTCGCGCAACCACGGGCACGGCTCACCTACGTCACTTCCCAGGCCATTCACCCGAGCGTCGTCGAGTATTACCTCGGTCTGCTCCCGGGCGTAATCCGCAGTCATGCGCTCGAACGTCTGACCCTGCTCTGCCCCTACGATGATTCCGCCCGGCCGCTCAGCCTGAAACTGCTCGAAAGACCGCGACTCCTCGAGCGGGTCGAAGCGGGCATCCGGGACAAGGAACGCGCGCATCTCGTTTGCTATAACACGACCTACCTCGAGCGAAACCTCGCGCTCCGCCTCGGGATCCCACTTTACGGCGCCGACCCACGACATTTCTCGTTTGGGACCAAGACCGGTTGCCGGCAACTGTTTGCCCGGGCAGGGATCAATCATCCACTCGGGTACGAGAGCCTTGGCAGCATGGACGAGGTCGTCTCCGCGCTCGCTCGGATGCAGGCCGAGCGGTCTTCCATCTTGCAGGCGGTCGTGAAACTGAATGAGGGCGTTTCCGGCGAAGGCAATGCGCTGGTCGACCTCTCGAACCTGGGCTCGCCCCTGAACGGAGCGATTGGCGAGCGGGTGCGCGCAATGCGCTTCGAGAAACCGGATATTCGCTTCGAGGAGTACGCCGAAAAATTTCGCCAGGGCGGAGGAGTGGTGGAGGAACGGGTCGGGGTTGGCGCCGGCGAGGTGCGCAGCCCGAGTGTGCAACTGCGGGTCACGCCGTTAGGCAAAGTGGAGCTTCTCTCGACTCACGATCAAATGCTCGGCGGCCCGGGCGGCCAAAGCTACCTCGGCTGCATTTTTCCCGCGGACCCGGCTTACGCCGGCGCGATCACGCGGGACGCGGCCAAGGTGGGCGAGCTGCTGCGCGACGCCGGGGTGATCGGCCGCTTCGCGCTCGACTTTGTCGTGACGCGTGCGCCCGGCACCGCGGATTGGGAGACCTACGCGATCGAGATCAACCTGCGCAAAGGCGGTACCACCCATCCGTTTCTCACCCTGCAATTTCTGACCAGCGGTTCCTACGATGCGGAGCAGGCGGTCTTCACTGCGCCTAACGGGCGCAAGAAATTTCTCGTCGCGAGCGATCATCTCGATTCGCCGCGCTATCGCGGTTATACACCGGACGATCTCTTTGATCTCGTCGTCCGCCGCGGGCTGCATTTTGGTCAAACCCGGCAGACCGGCGTCGTCTTTCACATGCTGAGCGCGCTCGGCAGCACGGGCCGCCTCGGCCTGACCGCGGTCGGCAATTCGCCCGAGGAAGCGCGCGTCATTTTCGACCAGGCCAAAAGCGCGCTGGATGAGGAAGCCAGTTTCGACGAGCTCTAGCCGCCGC
>DATMNS010000099.1:0-3053 GCA_035568735.1 Chthoniobacterales bacterium
GGTCGTGGAGTTTTAGGAAAGCGAAATGGCGAATCTGCTCTATCAACAAATCGAGATGTTGAGCCGGGAGAAGCACATCGAACCGGAGGTGGTGATTTCCGCCATCGAAGACGCCATGGTCGTGGCTGCCCGGAAATTTTACAAGACCGAAGAAGACCTGCGAGGAAAATTCAACGCCGAAACAGGTCAGGTTGACGTGCATTCGGTCTACACCGTCGTCGAAGAGGTGACGGACCCGAAGCGCGAAATCAGCTTGGCCGATGCGAAGAAAAAGAATCCTGGCGCCGAAATCGGGACCGAGATTCTGACCGCCAAGCCCACCGACGTGCTGGGCCGCATTGCCGCTCAGACCGCGAAGCAGGTGATCCTGCAGAAGGTGCGCGAGGCCGAGCGCGACACCATTTACAACGAATATCACACCCGCGCCGGTGAACTCGTCACCGTCATCGTAAAGCGCGCCGAAGGCCCCGACCTCATCGTGGATATGGGCCGCACCGAAGCCCGCTTGCCCAAGCGCGAACAGTCCAAACTCGAAACCTACAACATCGGCGAGCGCTTGCGTGTGGTGATCAAAGCTGTTGACCGCGCCGCCAAAGGCCCGCAGGTAATCGTTTCCCGCGCCGACGCTTCGCTCGTGCAGCGCCTCTTTGAAATGGAAGTGCCCGAAATTTACGACGGCACCGTCCAGATCCGCGCCGCGGCGCGCGAAGCCGGCGAACGCACCAAGGTCGCCGTCGCCAGCCGCGACAAAGACGTCGACCCCGTCGGCGCCTGCGTCGGCATGAAAGGCATGCGCGTGCAGTCCATCATCCGCGAACTCCGCGGTGAAAAAATCGACATTATTCCCTACAACGAAGAAACCGTTGCCTTCGCGCAAAAGGCCTTGAGCCCGGCAAAAGTCACTCGTGTGCAGATCACCGATCCCGAGAACAAAAAGCTCGAAGTGATCGTCGAAGACTCCCAGCTTTCTCTCGCCATCGGCAAAAAGGGACAAAACGTCCGCCTGGCCAGCAAACTAATCGGCTGGGACATCGACATCAAGAGCGAAGAAGAAAAGCGCCGCGAAATCGAAGAGCAGATGACCGCTCTGACCGCGCCGACGACTCCTCTGACAGTCCTCGCGGGCGTGGGACCAAAAACCATCGAGAAGATCGAAGCAGCCGGCATTGCCAATCTCGAAAAACTTGCCAGCATGACCCCGGAACAGTTGATGGAGATTCCCGGCATCGGCGAAAAGATGGTCGACAAAATTTATCAGGCCGTGAATCGCTTCTATGAAGGCGGCGATGCCGCGGCAACGCCCGTGGAAGCCGCGGATGAATCAGGCGAAGAAGCACCAGCTGCCGAGTCGGCGACAGAATCGGCCGTTGAGGCATCAGACGATAGCGCCGCCGACGCCGCGAGTGAAACGCCAACTTCAGTGCCAACGGATTCCGCTTCGGAGACTAACTCGGAAGCCGCTGCGTCCTCGGAGAACGAATCTCCGGCGGAACAGCAGGAAGAGAAAAGTTCCTAAGAAGCATGAGCGACGCAAATCAAGTCCGCATCAATGAGCTCGCGCGCGAACTCGAGGTCAAGGCGAAAGCCATCATCGACCTTTTGGCCGGATTCGGCGTTACCGAAAAGAAAACGCACTCCAGTTCCATTCCCGCCGATGTCGCCGAAAAGGTTAAGCAGCACCTGAAGGGTGTAGCGGACGCTGAAAGCGCCGCTGAAGCCGATCGCGCCGCGAAAGAAGCCGCCGCGAAAGCGGCAGCGCGCCGGCCCTCTCCTCCAGCTGCAGCTCCCGTTGTTGCACCTGCCGCGCATCCATCGGTGGCAGCGAAGCCTCCGGCCCCCGCGCCCGCGGTGGTGCCTCCTCCAACCCCGCATGCTCCAGCACCAGCGGCCGTGAAGCCCGCGCCGGCCCCGACTCCTGCACCTGCAGCAGCACCCGCATCAGCTGCTCCCGCTGCAAAACCCGCAGCTCCGGCTCCGGCCGTCACCAACGCGCCCGCAGCGCCAGCTGCGGAGCGTCCCCCTGCCCCTGCCGCGCCAGTTGCTCCGACCGCGCAGCGCCCTGCTCCACAACAGTCTTTGCGTCCAACGCATCCCACTACGCGTCAGCCGGGCCAACATCCGGCGGCACGCCCCGGCGGAGGGTCGCCTCCGCAATCGCGTCCGCAGCAGCCCGGCACGCAGCCGCAATCCGCGCGCTCTGGTGCTCCGGCAAGTGCCCCTCGCCCGCAGCAACCTCTTCGTCCCATGCCCACAGGAAACCGCGGGCCGGTTCCGGGAACTTCACCCGGTGACCGCGATCGCAGACCAAGCGGCCCACGCCCCGGCCAGCCGATGCGCCCGCAACAATCCGGCGGCCAGGGTGGCCGTCCTTTTACACCGCGTCCATCAGGACCCGGAGGTCCAGGAGGTCCTGGCGGTGGCCGCTCATTTGGCCAGCGCCCGGGAGCTGCGCCTTCGGGAGCTCGCCCCGGATCTCGTCCGCCCGGTGCTCGTCCTGGGATGCTGCCCTCACCGTTTTCCGAAAAGCCGTCTAAGGCGGAGCCAGGCAAGCCCCTTTACGCGCGCAAGCCGCAACAGCGGCAGCGCCCGATGGCCGACAAGCGCGAAATGGAAGGAGAGCGCAAACTCCATCCGACTCGTCAGCGCCCCGGAGCAGGCGGCCGCGGCGTGGCTGCGGCAGCGATTGCGCCGCCCGAACCGCGCGCCCCGCGCGACATTCAGTTGACCGAAGGCATCACCATCCGCGAACTCGCGGAAAAGCTCGACGTTCGCGCCAAGGATCTTTTGAAAACGCTTCTCGATCGCGGCGTTTTCGCCAGCATTAATCAGGCGCTAGACGTTCAAACAGCGACAGACCTGGCGCAATCCTTCAACGGCGTCGTCAGCGTCGTGTCCCTCGAAGAGGAAATGGTACTCGAGGTCGCCAAGGAAGAAACTAAGGAAAATCTCAAACCCAGGCCCCCGGTCGTCACCGTTATGGGCCACGTCGACCACGGCAAGACCAGCCTTCTCGACGCCATCCGCCAGGAAGACGTCGCGGCCGGCGAGGCCGG
>DATMNS010000100.1:0-3718 GCA_035568735.1 Chthoniobacterales bacterium
TTCCCGATCTTGCGATTAGAATCTGCTGATGGTCGGGCACAACCGGGAATCGCAGCGGAATGAAATGCTCGCCGACCAACGCGCTTCGACAAAAAAACAATCCACTGACAAATTCACCGCGCGAGGTGCGGAGCGGGCGGCACTCGTCTAGATTGCCCGGATGGTTATGCGCAACGGCGAATCGCTCCAGCAGAAGATTCTCGCCGGCGAACGCATCTCCGCCGCGGAAGCGCTGGAAATCTACCGCCGGCCGCTCGCAGAGTTGGGGGCGCTGGCCGACGCGCGGCGCAACCTGGCAACGGGAAAAAGCTACGGTGGTCGCGGGCGCGAGATCGTGACCTACATCGTCGATCGGAACATCAATTACACCAACGTCTGTAACGTCTACTGCAAATTCTGCGCATTTTATCGCACCGAGAAGGACGCCGACCACTACGTGCTGACGCGTGAGCAGTTTGACCAAAAACTCGATGAACTGACGGCGGCCGGCGGAGTGCAAATCCTGATGCAGGGCGGGCATCATCCCACACTCGGCTTCGATTGGTATCTCGAGCTGCTCCATCACATCCGCGAAAAGTATCCGCAGATCAATATCCACGGATTCAGCCCGCCGGAGCTCCAGCATTTCGCGGAGACGTTTAAGATGCCGCTGCGTGAGGTGATCGGCCGCTTCAAGGAAGCCGGGCTCGGTTCCATTCCCGGCGGCGGCGGCGAGATCCTGGTCGATTCCGTCCGGCAACGGATTGCGCCGCTCAAATGCAAAAGCGACCAGTGGCTCGAAGTGATGCAGGTGGCGCATGAGCTCGGGTTAAAATCGAGCGCAACCATGATGTTTGGTCACGTCGAGACAATCGAGGATCGGGTGCAACACCTGCAGCGTTTACGCGATCAACAGGATGCAAGCGGTGGGTTCACTGCTTTCATTTGCTGGACGTTTCAACCGCAGCACACCGTCCTGAAAATCGACCAGCCGACCGGCTCCGCCGAGTATCTGCGCACCCAGGCCCTGGCCCGGATTTTCCTCGATAACATCCCCAACATCCAAAGCTCCTGGGTCACGCAGGGGCCGCAAATCGGGCAGATTGCGCTGAAGTACGGTGCGAACGACTTTGGCTCCGTCATGATGGAAGAAAACGTCGTGAGCAGCGCCGGCACGACTTTCCGGCTCGATGCGGAAAAGATCGAGGCGTTGGTCCGCGACGCCGGCTACGAGCCGCGGCGGCGTAACAATTGGTACGAACTGATTTGATTGCTGATGGTTGATTATCGCCAGCAGATTGCCGAGTCCTCGACCAGCAAATCAGCCATCGGAAATCAGCCATCTCCGAATTCCTGCCTTGACGCCGTCGCTCGCATTACCCATCTAATACGCGAGTCTACCGCCGACAGCCGCCTGGCGACCGCTTTCTTGTCTATGAAAAATCTCACCTCGTCCATCCGCCTCGCCGCGGTTCTCCTTTCGTTAGGCTTGATCACTGCGCTCGCGCCGGGCGCGCGCGCCCAAGGGGTGGAGGGCGTCGTGATCAATTCGATCGATGTGCGCTACGTTGGTCCCGAAACCGTTTCCAAGGATCGCGTCCTCGCCAATATGCGGACGAAAGTCGGCGCGCCTTATTCCGAGGCGACGGTGGAAGACGATATCCGCGCGCTCTACGACACTGGGAAGATCCAGAATGTGCGCATCTTTGGCGAACCGAAAGGCAACGGCGTCCATGTGCAGGTCATCCTCGCCACCCGCGCGCTGGTGACCGAGATCGAGATCGACGGCGCGCAGAGTTTCAAGGCGAAGACGCTGCGCGGCGAGATCAAGTTCAAAGTGCCCTCGCCCGCCGACGCGGAGAAACTCGAGGAGGGCCGGCAGAACATCATCGACTTTTATCAGCGCAAGGGCTTCACCGGCGTCGACGTCCAATTGCAGCTGGTAACGGACGAAAGCCGGGGCACGGCGCGCGCGGTTTACACCGTCAAGGAGGGCGAGAAAGGCGCGGTGCGCGAGATCGTATTCCAGGGCAACACCAAATTCAGCGATCGTACGTTGCGGAAGCAGATGAAGACCAAAGCCAAGACCCCAATCTCGATCCTGGACAAATCGGGACGGCTGGATCAGACGCAGTTGCAACAGGATCTCGACAGCATCCGCGAGTTTTACCAGAACAAGGGCTACATCGACATCGCCATCCCCGAAGTGCGCCAGGAACGCTTTGAACGCGGGGTGCGCATCGTGGTGGTGATCAACGAAGGCATTCTATACCATGTGGGGAAAGTGACGTTCCAAGGCCAGGAGGCGACCTCGGAAGCAAGGTTGCACACCCTAATCAAAATGAAGCCGGGCACGATCTACACGCCCAAGGGATTGAAGGATGACACCAAGGCGATCATCGACGGCTACGGCGCGGGCGGCTACGTGGATGTGGACCTTCTGCCGCAAGGGGTGCCGGCCGGCCCAGGCGTGGTCGACCTGAGCTACACCATTACCGAAGGCTCCCGTTCCTTTGTCGAGCGGGTCAACATCACAGGCAACACGCGCACTAAAGACAAAGTGATTCGCCGCGAAATCTTGACCTTGCCCGGCGACGTCTTCGACACCGTGCGCGTCGACGTCAGCAAAAAGCGACTCGAAAACCTGGGCTATTTCGAGAAAGTCGAAACCTACCCCGAGGATACCAACATCCCAGGCCGGAAGGATCTCCTCGTCCAAGTCCAGGAGAAACGCACCGGCGCACTCAATTTCGGCGCCGGTTTCAGCACGATCGAGAGCTTGCTCGGCTTCGTCGAGTTGACCCAGAGCAACTTCGACCTCTTCAACTATCCCAGCTTCACCGGCGGCGGCCAAAAGTTTCGCCTCCGCGTCCAGTACGGGACCCAGGAATCTAGCTACCTCCTCTCCCTGACGGAGCCCTATTTTCTCGATCAACGCTTTTCGTTAGGGACGGATATCTTTTACCGCGAAGCCAGTTTCCTCAGCTCGGTCTACGATCAGCGCAACTACGGCTTCGCGATCGATGCCCGGAAGCCGCTCTCGCCCTTCCTTTCCGTCGATCTCAATTATCGGCTGCAGGAAATCGACATTTTCAACGTGGCCCTGGGCTCGTCGCCGGAAATCCTGGCCGAAGAGGGCGACAATCTGAAAAGCGAAATCACGCCCTCTTTCGTCTATGATACGCGCGACAGCGTTTATCTCACCCGCCACGGTCATCGCATTTCCTTTACGCCCCACATTGCCGGCGGCTTTCTCGGCGGAACTGTTCAAACCTACGGCTTCGATCTGGAAGCCTCGCAATATTTCCTTTTTCCTTACGACATCATTCTCACGCTCAATGGAGAAACCGCGGTCATCGACAACTGGGGGAGCGGGGATCACGTCCCTATTTTCGACCGCTTGTTCCTGGGTGGCGCGAATGACCTCCGGGGCTTCAACTTCCGCGACGTCGGGCCGAAAGACATGAATGGCGAACCGCTCGGCGGCAACACACTCGCCCGCTTCACGATTGAAACCACGATCAAGGTCATCGACCGCGTGCGCGCCGCCGTTTTCTACGACACGGGCTTTATCAACGCCGATTCCTACGACTTCGGCACCTCGCACCTCGCTTCCGACGTCGGCGTCGGCGTGCGCCTCGATCTCCCAATCGGGCCGTTGAAGATCGACTACGGCATCCCCATCCAAAAGGACAACAACTCGGGCGGCGGCAAAGTCCAGTTCAGCGTCGGCTACCAA
>DATMNS010000101.1:0-6825 GCA_035568735.1 Chthoniobacterales bacterium
CGCCGCGACCGACTGCAAAAAGAAATCCGCGCCGGATCGAAGACGGCGAAAGCCGAGGCGGCGTTAATCGAAAAACTCCTGCCCCATCTGGATTCCGGGAAACCAGCGATCACGCTAACGCTGACCGACGAAGAAAAAATCACGGTGCGCGAATTTTTCCTGCTCACCTCCAAGCCAACGCTCTTCGCCTGCAACGTTGGCGAATCCGATCTCGCCGCGATCGTAGAGAAAGACGAGGCGAACGCCGCGCGGCGGCATGTGCGAGCGGTCGAAGAATACGCGCGGAATCATTTCGCGACCGAAGCCGTCGTCATTAGCGCGCAGATTGAGAGCGAGTTGGTCGATCTCTCCGAAGCCGAAGCAGCCGAATACCTGGATGATCTCGGCGTCAAGGAAAGCGGCGTCGGCGCACTCATCCGCGCCGTCTATCACCTGCTCGGATTACGCACCTACCTGACGACCGGCGAAAAGGAAACGCGCGCCTGGACGATCAACGAAGGCGACAAGGCGCCGGCGGCGGCGGGGGTTATCCACTCCGATTTCGAGCGCGGCTTCATCGCGGCCGAGACGGTGCACTTCGACGACCTGGTGTCGTTAGGCTCCTTCGCCAAGGCACGCGAAGCGGGCAAGCTGCGGATCGAAGGCAAGGAATACGTCGTCAAAGACGGCGACGTGGTGGAGTTCCGCTTCAACGTCTGACGACGCCCGGAGGGACGTGCTTCCGCACGTCCGGTCTGGTAGCGACGCGCGCTCGAACAACCAGGACGTGCGGAAGCACGTCCCTCCAGTTGGTTCGAGCGGGCCGCTATTCCGCGAAGTAGAGAATCCGGCCGCATTGTTCGCAGCTCACGATCTCTTGACCACCTTTCACGCGCACGGCGGTCTGGGTGGTAATCTTCATGTGGCAGCCGGTGCAAACATCGTGCTCCAGCGCCACCACCGCCGCGTCGCCTTTGCTCGCGAAAAGCCGGTTGAAGCGGTCGAGCAAATCTTCGTCCACTTTCGCGGCGAGTTCTTCACGCTCCTTCTTCAATTCTTCGAGGCGGATGCCTAACGTCGCCTCTTTCGCCCCCAGGTCGGCGATTTGTTTGGCGATCGATTCCTTCGCCGTCGCCGTTTGTTTTTCCTCGGTGGCGATCTGCGCCTTGAGCACATCGGCCTGTTCCATCAGCTCGAGCTCCTGATCCTCGAGCGCGCTAATTTCATTTTGATAACGCTCAATCTCGCGCCCCATCGCGGAGAATTCGTCATTCTTGCGCGTCTCGTATTGCTGTGTCTTCAAGCGCGCGATGCTCTCCTCGCGGGTGCCGACATCGAGTTCCAGTTTCTTCTTTTCCATCTCGACGTGACGCGCCCGATCCTTGGTCGCGACGAGGTTCGCCGAAGCTACTGCGACTTGCGCATCGAGCGATTTCCGCTCGAGCGGCAAACTCTTTAGTTCCGCGTCGACTTGCCGAATTTTCTGGGCACGATCCTGCAAAATGAGGAGCTGCTCCAACTCGACTTGCACGCGCGCATGTTAGGAGCGCGCAGGGGCGGCGTCAACGACGCGGCGATGCGCCGCAGGAGATTGTAGGACAACCGCTCCGGTTGCCCGACGACAGGCGGAGCGCCCGCCCTACCAAATGCGATCGTTAGTCGAGCGCTGGCACCCGCCCGAGAACAATGCAGGCATTGATCCCGCCGAAGCCGAACGAGTTGCTCAGGACATGATCGACCGCCACCTCCCGTCCGTATTGCGGAACGACATCCAGATCGCAGGCCGGGTCGGGATTTCCCCAATTCAAGGTCGGCGGCACCCAGCCGCGATCAATCGTTAGGGCACAAAGCGCCGCCTCGATCGCGCCAGTCGCCCCGAGCGGATGACCGGTATAGGGCTTTGTCCCGCTGACCGGGATCCTGGCGGCATGCGGGCCGAAGACTTCCTTGATCGCCCTGGTCTCGGTGCTGTCGTTAAGCTGGGTCGAACTGGCGTGAGCGTTGATGTAATCGATCTGTTCTGGCACAAGGCCCGCGTCGGCCAGCGTCTCGCGCATCGCGCGAATGCACGCCTCGCCGCTCGGCAGCGGCGAAGTCATATGAAAGGCGTCGTTGTTCAAACTGTAACCGAGCACCTCCCCGTAGATGTGCGCGCCGCGCGCGCGGGCGTGCTCCAGTTCCTCGATGATTAACGACGCCGCCCCCTCGCCCATCACGAAACCGTCGCGCAACCTATCGAACGGCCGGCAGGCCTGCGCGGGATCACCGGCGAACTGGCTCATCGTCTTGATGAACGCGAAGGCGCCGAAGGTGAGCTGACTGAGGGGCGATTCCGCGCCGCCGGCCACGATGACATCGGCAAAATCGTCGCGAATATAGCGGAGCGCTTCGCCGACCGCGATCGTGCCGCTGGCGCAACTGTTCGAGTTCGTCGTCCCCGCGCCGCGGAAACCAAACTCGATCGCGATGTTGGTGTGGGCCGAGCCGCCGAAGACCTGAAGCGCGAGCGTCTGGTTCACTCCACGGCTGCCTTTTTTCAAAAAATGCGCGTGCTCGGATTCGGCGTTCGCGATTCCGCCGAGCGCGGTGCCGAAACTCACTCCGACGCGAGCCTGCGGGTTTTCGCGCGACCATTCGATCCCCGCGTCGTCGAGCGCGAGCTTGGCCGAGGCGACCGCAAACTGCGCGTAACGATCGAGCCGCTTCAAACGATGCGGCGGGAAAAATTCTTCCGGCGCCCAATCAGGGATTTCGGCCGCGCAATGCGCGTTGAAGATCGAGCTGTCGAAACTTTCCACCCGGCGAATGCCGCTTTTCTCCGCGCGCAGCCCGTTCCAAAAACCATCCCGCCCGATGCCGACGGAGGTGATGGGACCGAGGCCGGTGATGACCGCGCGCCTCATGGGGGAAAATTCGAATGTCGAATATCGAATATCGAAACAAATCCGAAATCCGAAATCCGAAACGAAGCTCCCGCGCTCGGCTGTTTTGAATTTTGAATTTTCGTCATTTGGAAATTGTTTCGGACTTCGACATTCGGATTTCGGATTTCTCCTCGAGGTGCGCTTTCATCGCGTAGAGGGTTTGGTTCGCCACGTGATGGATGAAAAAGCCGCCGATGATCGGCTCCGCCACCGGCGCGAGCGCGGGGACCCGGAAGCGCAACGTGTGCGTGATCTCGACCAGCACCCCGGCGGGCGTTTCCTTAAACGTCCAGATCACGCGCATACCCCGGGTGAACGCCTTCAAATGCAGAAAGCGGAGTTCCATCCGTTCGCGATCGACCACGAACTCCGACGTCCAGGAAATCGGAATGCCCGAGCGCAGCGCCGCCATCTCCACGATGCTCCGATCCGGGCTGCGGTCGAGAAAACGGATGAAGCGATAATGCGGCAAGATGCGCGGCCACTGTGCGAGATCCGCGGCGGTCTCGAAGATGGCTTCGCGCGGCGCGTGCATGATGATGGAGTTGCCGGTCTGCATGGAGCGCGTAAAAAGAGGAGCGTCAGGATAAGCGGCGAACGTCGTCGCGCAATGAATGGACGAGAGTATGACCCTGGAAATTCGTAACAAATGTGAAAGATGCGAAAAGCCGGTTGCGCCGGCGGATGAAGCCTACATCTGCACCTTCGAATGCACTTTCTGCGCGGAATGCGCCGGGGCCCTGGAAAACATTTGTCCCAACTGCGGCGGCGAGTTGGTCCGGCGCCCCCGTCCGCCGGACACCACTTGACTGCCATTCGTTCTCTCTCATCCAAGGTGGTTGATTTCGCGCGTCCTTCCATGCTGTCTTCTTCGCCGTTGCTCCTCGCCCGGTTGCGCCAATTTCTGGGTTCCACGGAGGAGGAGGCGACGGCGCGCCAAATGCGGCCGTGGTTTGCGGTCGCCATGCTCTACGCGGTGGGCTGCGCCCTTCTCGCGTTACATCAGGCGTTCGCATCCCATTACATGGTCGCCGATGACGTCCGCGAACATGTCTTCTGGATGTTCCGCTACCTTGACTCCCGGCTTTTCGCTCATGATCCCATCGCGGATTACTTTCAATCTCTCGCGCCGAGCGGCTATTCCTCCCTTTATTGGTTATTAGCGCACGCGGGGATCGATCCCTTGCTCGCGAGTAAGTTGATTCCGTCGGTCCTCAGCCTGTTCGCGACCGGATATTTCTTCCTGCTCGCGTGGCGCGTTCTCCGCTCGCCGGCCGCGGCCACCCTGACCGCGATTCTTTTTTGCCAGTGCCTTTGGTCGAATAGCGATCTTTGTTCCGCCACGCCGCGCGCGTTCTTCTATCCGCTCTTTGCCGCCTTCCTTTACTATCAGGTGCGCGGTTCGCTCATCGGAGTCCTGGTTACGGTCGGTCTCGAGGTTCTTTTTTTCCCGCCGGCCGCTTTACTGAGTCTCGGCGTGCTGGGTTGGAGTTGTCTGTGTTGGAAAAACGGTCCGCGGCTTGTTCCCATCAAAGGCTCGCAAGTGTATCTCGTTTTTTCCGCGGGCTTCGTTCTCACCCTCCTCTTGACGTGGCCCTATCTCCATAGTGTCGGCACTTTTGGCCCATTGGTGACTTATACCGAGGCACGACGGATGCCGGAGTTTGGCCCTCACGGCCGGGTGCCTTTTTTCCTTCCGTCCTGGTGGGGTTACTGGGTGGGCGGAAACGGAGGGATACACACTCTCCCTACGCGTCCGCCGTGGTTTCTGGCCGCCTTTCTCTGGCCGGTGCTGCGCCGTTTCCCGAATCGGTTTCCTTTACTCAAGGCCGTGCCCAAAGGCGTGCGGCCTGTGCCGCAGATGATAGGCGCAGCTCTTTCGCTCTTCCTCGTCGCGCATCTTTTGCTTTTTCGCCTCTACCTTCCCAATCGCTACACGCAATCGAGCACGCGCGTTATCCTCATCCTGCTCGCCGGCGGAGTGTTACTCGCACTGATCGATGCCGCCTTGCTCTGGGCGGAAAAGCGACCGGTCAAGAGTCAGCGGGTCGCAAAAGCGGTCGCGCTCGGGTTCTGCGCTCTCCTGCTCGGCGGCATTATCGCTTTTCCCCTGCTCCTTCCCACGTTCCCGACCGGCAGTTACGTCAAAGGCACTGACCCAGGCCTTTACCAGTTCTTTGCCCGTCAACCGCTGACGATTCGTATCGCCTCCCTCTCCGACGAAGCAAACAACCTCCCCATCTTCTCTCGCCGTTCCATTATCGTCGGGGCGGAATGCGCGGTGCCTTTTCATCCCGGTTATTACCTGCCTCTGCGCGCGCGCGGGCTGCAAATCGCGCGCGCCCAATACAGCGCTGGCCTCACCGTTCTGCAAAAGTGTTTGCGCGACCAGCAGGTCGATTTCTGGCTCCTGGATCGTGCGGCGTTTTCGCCCGATTACCGGCGAAAAAGTCGGCTCCTGCGACAGCTCGACCTGGTCACTCCGGACCAACCCATCGGTCCCGCGTCAGGAGCGATCCCTTTTCTCGAGCGACCGCCGCCAGAAACGGTCGCCTATGAAGATGCGCGCTTCGTCGTGCTCGATACGCGCCGTCTGCTCGCGCTGCAACCCCGCTAGGGGCTGGCTTCGGGATACCTGAGCCGGTAGACCAGGAAGCATTCCTTGCCGATGACCCGCATCTCGACTAACGAACAAAAGATGCTGGCCGGCAGGAAATCCCTGCCACGTCCGGTGAGAGTTGGCGCGCCTTTCCCGCCGAAGATGTAGGGCGCGATCGTCAGGTTAAGCTGATCGACCAGCCGCAACTCGAGCAGGCTGCGAAATAACTCGGCGCCACCTTCGCAGGCGACCCGGCGCACGCCGTATTCGCGACGCAGTTGTTGCAACATGCGGGCGAGATCGACGCAACGCGCCTCGGTCAGGTGGAGCGTCGCTTTATCGCGCAAGCCCACCTGGAATTTCCGCGGCATGCGGGTGGTCGAGAAGATCACAATGCGCGAGATCTCGGTTTGGAAAATTTTCAGTGCGGGATCGATCCGACCTTCGTTGGAAACGATCACGCGCAGCGGGTAAGGCGATTGCCCGCGCGCTTCGCGCGCCGCGCGCATCTTCGGGTCGGGCAGGCCGAGGCGGACGTTGTCGTGCGCGAGGGTGCTGCGCCCAATGAGGACAGCGTCGCCTAACGAACGTTGGCGCAGAAGATGGAGCTTGTCTTCGCGGGAGGTGAAATCGACCGGGGAAAAGGCGCGGGTGGTGATTTTACCATCCACGGTCATGGCGAAAGTTGCCGCGACGAACGGCCGGAGCCGTCGTTTCGGAGCGACGTGCTTCTGCACGTCCAAGATGGCTCGGGCCTTAGGGACAGAGACTGGCCGTGCAGAAGCACGTCCCTCCGGGCTCTTACTCGTTTTCCGTGATCTCATGCTCCAGGGTCGCCACTTCCTTGCGCATCTCGCTTAGCTTCACGTGCCCGGTCTGGCCGCTGGGTTTGTAGAGGAAATAAACGATCCCGCCCGGCGCGGAGCAGGCCAGCATAACGAGAAAACTCATCGAACCGATCAGCACCGCGACCGCTTCCGGCACGCCGCAGAGGCCGTGGAGCATGATTTGGAAAATCTTCTCCCGCAGTCCAACGCCCGCGAAGCTGATCGGCAACGAAGAGATCGTGCGCTCGACCGGCATGATAGCGAAGAAATCGACCCATGCGACCTGCGCCCGAAAAGCGTAGGCCACGCAAAGAAAAGTTCCAAAGGTGGCCAAATGCGCGATGATCGACGCGCCGAAGGCAACCAGCGTCGCGCGCCAGTGACGCGCGTAGAGATGATAGGCGGCTGAGAGTTCGATCAGTTTTTCGCGGGCGGGAAAGCGGTGTGGTAACTGGTGGGCCAGGTGAAATCCGCTGACCACAAACGAAGTCACCAG
>DATMNS010000102.1:0-2239 GCA_035568735.1 Chthoniobacterales bacterium
GTACCGCGCCGCCGAGATCCTGGAAACGCGCCGGCTGGAATTGGAAGCCGAACTCGCCCGCGCGACCGGCCGGAAAGACGGCAAAGCCACCGACGAAGCCAGCCTGACGATCGAACGTCTCGTGCACTACGCGGGCTGGACGGACAAATTCAGCCAGATTTTCAGCGCGGTGAATCCGGTCGCCAGCTCGCACTTCAACTTCACCCTGCCGGAACCAACCGGCGTGGTGGTGGTGGTTTGCCCTAACGAACCGCCGCTGCTCGCGCTGGTTTCGCTGGTCGCGCCGGTCATTCTGAGCGGCAACACCGCGGTCGTTCTCACCTCGACCACGCAGCCCCTCCCCGCCCTGACGTTTTCGGAAATTATCGCGACGAGCGATCTGCCGGGTGGAGTGATTAATCTTCTTTCCGGCGATCCGGCTGAGCTCGCGCCGCACATTGCCGGCCACATGGACGTGAATGCGATCGTGGACGCGTCCGGCGATCCGAAGATCGGACTGGCGCTGCAACAGGGCGGCGGGTTCAACGTGAAACGCTACGTGCCGCGCACGATGAAGTCAGCGGACTGGCTCGGCGAGATGGCGGCGAATCCGTATTGGATTCTCGACACGGTCGAGATGAAGACGGCCTGGCACCCGATCGGACTTTAAGAGAAGGAAGAATTAAGAAAGCAGAAGGAAGAAGGCCGGCGGGAGATTCTTTCTTTTTGGCCCATGCACATCCCCACGCTGATCGAGCGCAAACGCGACGGAAACGAGCTTGCATCGGACGAGATCGGCGCGCTCGTCGATGGCTTCACCCGCGGCGCGATCCCGGATTATCAGATGAGCGCCTTCGCGATGGCGGTTTTCTTTCGCGGAATGACGCCTAACGAGACCCAGCATCTGACCGCCGCGATGATGAAGAGCGGCCGGATCCTGCAGTACCCTGGCGACTCGCCGCCGAAAGTGGACAAGCATTCCACAGGGGGGATCGGTGACAAAGTCTCGCTCGTGCTCGCACCGTTGCTGGCCTGCGACGAGGTCTGGGTGCCGATGATTTCCGGACGCGGGCTCGGCATCACCGGCGGCACGCTCGACAAACTCGAAAGCATTCCCGGGTTCAACGTGAACCTCGACGAGCCGCGCGCGCTGCGGCAATTGGAGAAGATTCGGGTCTGCATGATCGGCCAGACCGCCGACATTTGTCCGGCGGACAAAAAACTCTATGCGCTCCGCGACGTGACCGGCACGGTGTCGTCGCAACCGTTGATCGTCGCCAGTATCATGAGCAAGAAGCTGGCGGAAAATCTTGATCGGCTCGTGCTCGACGTGAAGTTTGGGAGCGGCGCTTTCATGAAGACGCGCGCGGAAGCCGCGCAACTTGCGGAAGCGATGAAAAACGTGGGCGCACGAATGGGCGTGAAGATTTCGCATCTGCTCAGCCCGATGAATGAACCGTTAGGCCGCGCGGTGGGGAATGCGCTGGAAGTAGCGGAAGCCGTCGACACCTTGCAGGGCCGTGGGCCTAACGATCTCGTCCAGCTTACCCTCGATCTCGCCTCGGAAGTCGCGACCGCGCCGCGCGCGCAACTGGCACGCTGGTTGATCGACGGGAGCGCGTGGCGGAAATTCATTGAGCTGGTCGAAGCACAGGACGGCGACGCCTCCGCCTTGGAACAAATTGCCACTATCCACGCCGCGCCCGTCATCCATCCCTTCCACACGCCACGCGGCGGAGAGATCAAACGGATGGACGCGGAGACAATTGGGCGGGCCGCGCTTTTCCTCGGCGCCGGTCGGGCCCGTTCCGATGACGCGATCGATTTCGCCGTCGGCTTTTCGCGGATCAAGAAAGTCGGCGAAAGAGTCGTGCCTAACGAACCGCTGCTTTTCGTTCACGCGCGTACTGATCAGGCGCTGGCCTCGGTGCTGCCGCTGCTCGAAAAGGCCATCGAAGTGGCCTAACTATTCCGATGATGGTCAAATCATTGCCTCTCCTGGTCGCGGCGAGCACCGCTTTCCTCGCCCTGGGTGGTGTGCTGGCCTGGGTCGTGGCGCGGTTGTTGCGCAGCAACCGCGCACAATTGGTCTCCAGCGGGCCGATGACAGCGGCGCAGGAATTCACGCTGCGCGAACCGGGGACACTTCTGCTCCTGGTCGAAGTGCCCCGCTTCGGATCGGACTTTCGCCAGCTTGAATTCGAGGTGGTCGAGCAGGCCACCGGGCAAGCAACGAAGTTGCGTTACGATTTCGTGCGCG
>DATMNS010000103.1:0-6350 GCA_035568735.1 Chthoniobacterales bacterium
TCAAAGCCAAAAAATCTCTCGTGGGTACGGCTAGACGAGAAGCAGCTCTAACCGAAATCTCGTGGCGGGTATTTTGATCACGCACGCGTGAAACAACTTCAGCAACTCGACGAGCAAGCTTCATTTTTTCGCTGAGTGACGTCAGGCTGGCGCTAGCTGCCTCGCGCTCGATCCAAAAATCGAAAAAATCGCGCGCGGCGGCGATCCGGGCGCCGAATTTGTCCGCGCCTTCCTTCCGGACCAACGAATCGGGATCTTCTCCCGGCGGCATTTCGGCCACGCGGACGACGAGATTGTTTTCCAACAACGGCTCCAGGGAGCGCTCGGCCGCCTTTTGTCCGGCCGCATCGGCGTCGAAACAGAGCACGACTTCGTTGACGTAGCGTTTCAAAATGCGCGCCTGGCCATCGGTGAAGGCCGTGCCCTGGGGTGCGACAACATTCGTCAGTCCGGCTTCGAAAAGCGTGATCAGGTCGAGCTGACCCTCGCAAACGATGGCGCAGTCTGCGTCGATCAAGCCGCGCTTGGTTTTGTGCAGGCCGAACAGGATGCTGCCCTTGCGGAAGAGCGGCGTCTCGGGCGAGTTGAGATATTTCGCCGCCTCCTTGTCGCTCGTGAGGATGCGCCCGCTGAAAGCAATGACCTCTCCGACGTCGTTGCAGATCGGAAACATGAGGCGGCCGCGAAACCGATCGTAGACTTCGCTTTCAGGTCGCTCTTCGTCGCGCAGCTTGACGAGGCCACTTTGCAAAATTGTGCCGCGCTTATAGCCCTGGTCGAGCGCCCACTTTAAACAGGCATCCCAACTCTCCGGCGCAAAGCCGAGCTGCCACGACTTCACCACCGCGCTGCTGATCCCGCGCTGCTTCAAGTAATCGCGCGCTGGGGCGGCGAACTCTCGTTTCAGCAGGTTTTCGTGAAACCATTCCGCCGCTTCCGCGTGCAATCTCAGGAGCGTCCGCCGCGCTTCGTGCTGCCGATCGTCCTCCGCGCTGCCGCCTCGTTCCTCGATCACCGGAATACCGGCGCGAGCGGCGAGGCGGCGCACGGAGGCCGGAAAATCGATGTGCTCGTAATCCATCACGAAGCGGAAAACACTCCCGCCGACGCCGCAGCCGAAGCAGTGAAACGATTGCCGCGCCGGGTTGACGTGGAACGACGGCGTTTTCTCCTGATGAAACGGACAGAGCGCGCGGAAATTTGCGCCCGCGCGTTTGAGAGGGAAATAGGAACCGATCACCTCCACGATGTCGTTCGCGGCGGCAACTTGTTCGATAGTGTGGTTCGGGATCGTTCCCATGCGCGCTCTTTTTCCTCGTGACGACTACCGATCACTGCCAGATTAATGCAGAGCCCATCTCAAGTCATGTCGAGCGAAGTCGAGACATCCCGTGGCGTAACGCGCCCTGCCGCCAGAACCTTCCGTCAACCAACCATGCTGCGTATTCTCATCATCTTTCTGGTCGCCACTTTGTCGTTAGGCGCAGCCGCGGCCGGCGAAGTGATCGCCCCGGGCAGCGTGGTGGTCGCCCCGTTGCATGGCGAGGTTTCGCCCTCGCTCGCGCTTTTCCTCCGGCGCGCGCAAAAGGCGGCCGAGAACGATGGCGCGACCGCGATCGTCCTCGACATGAATACTTATGGCGGGGAGCTCGATTCGGCGGAGCAAATCACTGACATCCTGAATCACGCCACGATCCCGACCTACACCTACATCAACACCAATGCCGGTTCGGCCGGTGCGATCATCGCGCTTTCCACCAGGCACATCTACATGGCGCCGGTCAGCGCGATCGGCGCCGCTGCCCCGATCCTCTCGACCGGCGAAGATCTTCCGCCGACGCAAAAGGAGAAGACGGTCTCCTACTGGTCGGCGCTCGTCCGCGGCGCGGCGCTGAAGAATGGCCACAACCCCGACATCGCCGAAGCCTTCATCAACAAGGAGAAAGAAGTGAGGATCGGCGACCGGGTGATTCATCCGAAAGGCTCGCTCCTCACCCTCAATGCGCAGGATGCGACCGAAAAAATTAACGGGAAACCGGTGCTGGCCGAGGGCGTTGCCGATTCATTGCACGAGCTAATGCAGAAGGCGGGCTTGAAAGGTGAGGTGGTCGAGTTCGACCCGAGCGGTTTCGAGCAACTCGCCTTTTGGCTCACCGCCCTCTCGCCTCTCTTATTGTTAGGCGGAATCCTGGGCGCGTATCTCGAGTTCAAGATTCCCGGGTTCGGGTTGGCGGGAATCGTCTCCGTCGTCTGTTTTGCTCTCTTCTTTTTCGGCCACTATTTCGCCGGGCTCGCCGGTTGGGAAGTGGTCGGGCTTTTCGTTCTCGGGGTCTTCTTCGTCCTCGTGGAGGTTTTGTTTTTTGGGCACTCGACGATTGTCTTTGGGGTCATCGGAGTGCTCTTGATGTTCGCCTCGCTCCTTTGGGCGATGATCGATCGGTATCCGGGCCAGAAACTTGTCCCGACCGGACAAATGCTAAGAATTCCGCTGCTCAATATGTTGCTGACCTTCGCCGCCGCCGCGGTCCTGATCGTGCTCCTCGCCCGCTTTCTCCCGCAGACGAGTATCTATCGCCGCTTCATTCTCTCGACCACCAATCCGCCGGGTCCTTCGCTTGCGGGCGCGCCGCGCGCGTTTGCCACCGCCCTCCCACTCACGCCCGGAATGCGGGGACGGTCCCTAACGATTCTCCGGCCGAGCGGCAAGGCGGAATTCGAGAGCAATGTGGTGGACGTCGTCACAGAAGGGGAATTCATCGCGCCGGAAACGCCGGTCGCGATCGTCTCCACTGACGGGATGCGGGTCGTGGTCCGGAGAATCGCTGCCTGAGGTCGCGCCGTGTCGTTACGCCGCATCCGTTGCGGCTGCGCGTCCAGGACATGCGGAAGCATGTCCCTCCGGGTCGCGCTCCGAGCGAAGTAATTTCTTCCCTCCTCCTTCCGCCTTCTTCCTTTCGAAAATGCGCCCGGCGCGGCTCGAACGCGCAACCTACAGCTTCGGAGGCTGTCACTCTATCCAGTTGAGCTACGGGCGCAGCGAGCGTGATTATAACGGCCGCGTCTGAAAGCACAACCCGAGGCCCCTTCCCCGAACCCTTTACAATTCAGTGCAGAAGCGCTAGGTATTCGACCCCGTTTCCAGAGCAGAAAGCGACTTTATGAACATCATCGACACCATCGCCAAAGAGCAGCAGAAGACCGACGTCACGAAATTCAACGTGGGCGATGGGGTGCGCGTGCACACCCGCGTGCGCGAAGGCGACAAGGAACGCATCCAGATCTTTTCCGGCATCGTGATCGGCCGCAAGGGGACCGGCTTGAACCAGACGTTTACCGTCCGCCGCATTTCCTACGGTGAGGGCGTGGAGCGCGTTTTCCCGGTGCATTCCCCGCGCATCGCGAAGGTGGAAGTGGAAAAGCAGGGTCGCGCCCGCCGGGCCAAGCTCAATTATCTGCGCAATCGCAAGGGCAAGGAAGCGACGGCGGTCAGGGAATAGCGACGAGTGACGAGTGAATGGTGGAAACGCCATCCATTCACGATTGACTGAACACAATTTACTTTTTCGATTTCACCCACGACGTCGGATTGCGTAAAGTGCGCAACGATGTATCGCCGCTGCGGTTTCCGGCATGAAAAAAAACTGCGGTCGTTAGGCATCGGCTGCGTTGCCGGGATCGATGAAGCGGGGCGTGGTGCGCTCGCCGGCCCGGTGGTCGCGGCGGCGGCGATCTTGCCGGAACGTTTTCGGCACCGGAAATTAAACGATTCGAAACAGCTTTCGCCTGAGCTGCGTGAAGAAATTTACGAATACCTGACGAATCACTCCGAGATCGTTTGGGCGGTCGGGATCGTCGATTCCGTCGAGATTGACCGGATCAATATCCTGCGCGCATCCCACCAGGCGATGCGAATCGCGGTCGTCGGCCTGACGGTTTCGCCGGAGCACGTCTTGATCGATGGGCTGCCGGTTTTTCCATTTCCCCTTCCGCAAACAGCGATCGTTGATGGCGATTGCCTCAGTCTGAGCATCGCGGCGGCGAGTGTGATCGCGAAGGTGACGCGCGACACGTTGATGCGGGAATTTTGCGCGCGTTTCCCGCAGTATTGCTTCAGTCAGCACAAGGGATACGGAACCGAACTGCATCTCCAGAAACTTCATGAACATGGGCCTTGTCCAATTCACCGCCGATCGTTTGAGCCGGTGGCGCAGCCGGTTTTTTCCTTCTAGCTCCGGGCACCTGCGGCTCGGGGTGCGCGGCGAGAAACTGGCCGCGCGTCATCTGCGCGGCCACGGTTTCAAGATCCTTTACCGCAATTTCCGTGGGCGCCAGGGCGGCGAGATCGATCTCGTCTGCCGGGAGCGCGACACCCTTGTTTTTGTGGAGGTGAAAACCCGGACCCGCGAGGATTTCGGGCGGCCGCTGGAGGCGGTCAATCGCCGGAAACAACGCCGCATTTCGTTAGGCGGGCTGGCCTGGTTGCGATTACTGGGCAACCCCGACATCCTGTTTCGCTTCGATGTGGTGGAAGTCACGATGGCGGATGAGACGGCGCCCCGGGTCGAGCTGATTCGGAACGCGTTTCAGTTGTCGGATCCGTATATTTACTGAAGAGCGCGCACCACCGGCCGCGCCGCCTGCGCGAACCGCACAACCAACAATCCGGCGAACGCCACCCCAGCGCCTTTTGCCGCCGTTTTTTTTGTGATGTCGTTTCGGTAATTTTTCTGCTACACCCCTCCCATGACTACAGCGAATCGAATGGGTCGCGGTGGGAAAACTGCGACTGGACTGGCAGGGAAATGCGCCTCGGCGATGGCGGTCGTTAGGAGCGGCCGGGAAATGGTTCATTTGGCGGCGGGAGCATTTGTCCTGTCCGCAGTCTTGTTTTCTGGAGCGGCGAGCAAGGGGGCTACCACGGAAGTTATCTACTCCTTTGCGGGAGAAGACGACGGCGAATACACCGACACGGATGTGGCGATCGACGCAGCAGGAAATCTCTACGGGACGTCCGTCCTGGGTGGAGAATTTGGCGGCGGCACGGTCTGGCGACTGTCGCCGGTCGGTGATAGCTGGGTGCATACCGTTCTCTACAGTTTCACCGGCGGCGCGGATGGTGGTGAGCCCTACAAAGGAGTTACGCTCGACGCGGCGGGCAATCTCTACGGCACTGCCGTGACCGGCGGCTCGGGAAGTTGTGAGGGCGGATGCGGGGTCGCCTACAAGTTGACCAAATCCAGCGACACTTGGACACAAAGTGTCATCCACGCCTTTACCGGGGAAGATGGCTCTGGTCCTGGAGCGAGGGTCGTGGTCGACGATCGCGGCAACGTTTACGGAACGACACCGACCGGTGGAGCAAACGGATTAGGGGTGATCTACGCGCTTCATTCCAATGCGAATGGCGATTGGATGCTGCGAGTCATTCACACTTTCACCGGTGGATCCGACGGATCATCGGGCTCAGCTGGCCAGTTAGTTCCCCGTGGTGGGCATGTTTACGGTGCGGCGACCACCGGAGGGGTGGATGGTGCCGGCGTCATCTTCGAACTGACCCCGACGCAAATCGGCGAGTGGGGCTTTAGGACCATTTATTCCTTCCAAGGCGCTCCCGATGGGAGCTTTCCCTACGGCGCTTTGCTTTTCGATCCCGCGGGTAATCTCTACGGTACGACTTATTATGGCGGGACAAATGGTTTGGGCGCAGTTTACAAATTGAGTCTCACTGGGACCAGGGAATGGAGCGAAACGGTGCTCTACAGCTTCCAAACTGGGAGTGATGGAAACAGTTCAATTGGTAATCTTGTGGCTGACGCAGCAGGGAATCTTTACGGCACGACCAGTGAAGGTGGATTGGGAAGCGGCACGATTTTCGAACTGACTCCGGGCCAGGGCGGGACATGGACCGAGAGTTTGCCTCACAGCTTTCAAGGCCCGCCTGATGGAGCTTTTCCCTATGCCGGCATGGTCGGTGACGGCGCAGGAAACTTTTACGGCGCCACCGTTCATGGGGGCGATGCTGATGGCGACGGCGCGATTTACAAGTTTACGCCTTAGACTTCGCGGAGAGCGCGATTTCAGAAGGACGTGCTTCCGCGCGTCCATTCCCGTCACAGACCAGACGTGCGGAAGCACTCCCTCCGGACGCGTGAGGACGACGAAGTTTCTTGAGCGGTGGGGCGGGCCAAGCTCCTATGAAGCATGGCGCGCGCGCGAAAATCCAGTTGGTCGCTAACGCTGCTCGATTTGTTGCTTGTTGCCGGGCCAGTGGCGATCGTGCTGCGCTACGTGCCGGCGTGGAGGAATGAAACCCTTCTCTTCTTCGTCGCGGCGATCGCGATCGTGCCGTT